>JANMGZ010000218.1:0-2919 GCA_031374905.1 Dolichospermum sp. OTE_70_metabat_362_sub | reverse complement strand
TGCCTGTTGAACCCATTTCAGCAATAATTTGACCTTGTTTGACCTGTTGACCTTTACTGACTAATAAACGGCTATTATGTCCGTAAATTGTTACAGTGCCATTCAGATGTTTAATTTCTATAAAATTGCCTAATCCCCAATCATCCCAACCAGCTTTTACCACTGTCCCAGCAGCAGCGGCTAAAATTGGAGTCCCATTTGCACCGGCAATATCAATTCCCTCATGTTGATATTTACGGAAACCTTGAGACAGAACTCCTTGAGTTGGCCAAATAAAACTAGTAGCAATTGCAGGTGCGGGTGTGGAGTTCATTAAGGAAACTGTCTGAGTTAAACCTGGGGAAATTTTCCCCAAAACCAGGGTACAAGATATTGAAGCCATCAAAGCATAATTACAAAAGCGGTAGATATTAACTTTTTTCATAGTCATTTTGATGTCTGGTAGCCCAGGGTTAGCGATGTTTTTTAATCACTTAATGTCATAGCAAGTCTCACTTGTGTTTAAATAAGCACCTAATTATTCATCCATTCATCGGAAAAACAGGAAGGAAGCCAAATGTTTTAATTAGAGAAATGCTATAGTTATTTGCTATTTCAGTCTAAAATGTGTCACATCAGGACAATTTGCTGGTTAAATTTACAACTTGTGCCAATTCGCTATTCCCAAGATGCGGAGCTTTTGATTTGTAACACATTGTCACATTCATATCCGTGACCTTTTTTCTCACGCCCAGACGCAGAGAGGAAAATAAGAGTAATATTACACTTGATAAAAGCACAGAGGAGACAAAATTATGGAAAATTTGTCATGGTTATCTCTCCAAGCAATTCGTGTTAAATTTAACATAAACTATATAATTATTAATTGACTATTTTTTATAATTATTAAACTCACGCTAAATTAGATTAACAAAAAAAACACTAAGGAGAAACTATGTCAGAGTCAAAGCCTAGCATTTTGGTGACGGGGGGAGCGGGATATATTGGTTCTCATACGGTGTTAGCACTCAAGCAAGCCGGTTATGAGGTGGTAATTCTTGATAATTTGGTATATGGACATCGAGATTTGGTAGAACAAGTTTTACAAGTAGAATTAATAGAAGGGGATACGAGCGATCGCACTTTATTAGATCATCTTTTTCAGACTCGCAATTTTGCCGCAGTTATGCACTTTTCTGCCTATGCTTATGTAGGTGAATCTGTGACAGATCCAGCTAAATATTACCGGAATAATGTTTTAGGAACGTTGACATTATTGGAGTCAATGTTAGCCGCTTCTATTAAGAAATTCGTCTTTTCTTCTACCTGTGCTACCTATGGTGTACCTAACTTTATTCCCATTACAGAAGATCATCCTCAAAACCCCATTAATCCCTACGGAGCAACTAAATTAATGGTAGAAAGGATATTAACTGATTTTGATCTGGCATACAATTTTAAATCAGTGCATTTTCGCTATTTTAACGCTGCTGGTGCTAACCCAGAAGGATTATTAGGAGAAGATCATCATCCCGAAACTCATTTAATCCCTTTAGTTTTACAAACAGCATTAGGAAAACGAGAATGTATTTCTGTTTTTGGGACAGATTATCCTACTCCTGATGGTACTTGTATTCGGGATTATATTCATGTCAATGATTTGGCAGATGCCCATATTTTGGGATTGGAATATTTATTAAATGGTGGTGAAAGCGAAGTTTTCAACTTAGGCAATGGTAACGGTTTTTCAGTCCGAGAAGTCATTGCTGCGGCTGAAGAGGTGACAGAAAGAGTAATTCCAGTGCAAGAATGCGATCGCCGTCCTGGAGATCCTCCAGCCTTAATTGGTACAAGTGAAAAAGCCAGAAAAATCTTAAATTGGCAACCTCAATATCCAGGTATTAAAGATATTGTCTCTCACGCTTGGCAATGGCATCAAACCAGGCATCAATAATTAACTACTGACTCCAAGGGAATTGGGAATAATTTTCTCCTTTTCCCTTTTCAGATTCGGTAAAATAGAAATAAACAGCAAATAAATATTATGAGCCAAACATCAGTAAAGAACTTATACGAAGAAGATTTTTATCTCTGGGTTGAGGATACCGTCAAAAAGTTAAAATCACGAGACAATGAAAACTTAGATTGGGAAAATTTGATTGAAGAGGTGGAGTGTTTGGGGAAAAGTCAGCGTAAAGCAGTACGGAGTTTTTTGGTACGTTTATTAGAACATTTATTAAAACGGTGTTATGTCCCAATGTCGGACTGTTATCGAGGTTGGGAAATTGAAATCCGCAATTTTCGGCAAAGATTACAAATTGAGTTAGAAGATTCACCCAGTTTGAACACTTTTTTTAGAGAAATTTTCGTTAAAAGTTACGAAATGGCCTTAGAAAATGTCAAAGATAGTTATCCTGATGTTTATTTTTCCGATGTTTGTCCATTTCCTAATGATGTAGATGCTGTATTAACTAACAAGTTTTGGGAAAAATTCTAACTTTAGCTTTTTTTCATTTGCACTAAGAAAACTATAATTCCTCCAGATAGTAACAAAATTCCCAACCAAATCAAAGGCTGTACAAACCCAGTTGTTGTTGGCTGATCCTGATTTACATTTTGCCCAGATTGGAGAGTATCTACAGTCTTTCCTGTCGCTACAGTCACGGCAAACTTTAACTCAAAAGGTTGAAAACTTCCCTCATTCACAGGTTTACCACTCAATTGCAACTGATAAGCCCCTGGTTTGGGAAAATTAACTTCCGCCCCTGGTATGCCTTGATACCGTTCAGCCTGAATAGGTTTTAATGGAGGTTCAAGTAATGCCGGTTCTCCTGCTACATGAGGTTCAGCATAAATAGCCAATTGACAATGACAATCTTTTAAAGGAATTACCTGACCACCTTTACAGGTAAGCGCAAACCAAGCTTGAGTAACTTCTCC
>JANMGZ010000194.1:0-3196 GCA_031374905.1 Dolichospermum sp. OTE_70_metabat_362_sub | reverse complement strand
CAAGAAACCCAACCAGCCGAAAAAATTTTTTTACCCCGAACCAGCGAATCAGAAACCTTAAAAAAGATTCGCCACACAGCTTCCCATATCATGGCAATGGCAGTACAAAAGCTGTTTCCCAAGGTGCAAGTTACAATTGGTCCTTGGATTGAAAATGGCTTTTATTATGACTTTGATAGTCCAGAACCATTTAGCGATAAGGATTTGAAAACCATTCAAAAAGAAATGGTGAAGATTATTAATCGCAAGTTACCATTAATTCGGGAAGAAGTCAGCCGCGAAGAAGCACAACGCCGCATTGAAGCCATTAACGAACCCTATAAACTGGAAATTCTCGGAGATATTAAACAAGAACCGATCACAATTTACCATTTAGGAGATCAATGGTGGGATTTGTGCGCGGGTCCCCACGTCGAAAATACCAGCGAAATTAATCCCAAAGCCATAGAATTAGAAAGCGTTGCTGGTGCTTATTGGCGCGGAGATGAAAACAAAGCTCAATTACAACGCATTTATGCCACAGCTTGGGAAACTCCCGAACAATTAGCAGAGTACAAACGCCGGAAAGAAGAAGCTTTACGCCGTGACCATCGTAAACTGGGTAAAGAACTGGGATTGTTTATCTTTTCCGATTTAGTCGGGCCCGGTTTACCCTTGTGGACTCCGAAAGGGACTTTGTTAAGAACGATTTTAGAAGACTTCCTCAAAAAAGAACAATTAAAACGGGGTTATTTACCTGTTGTTACTCCCCACATTGCTAGAGTTGATTTATTTAAAACATCTGGACACTGGCAGAAATACAAGGAAGATATGTTTCCTTTAATGGCTGAAGATGAGGAAGCAAGAGCGATAGAACAGGGTTTTGTTCTCAAGCCCATGAATTGCCCTTTTCATATTCAAATATACAAGAGTGAATTACGCTCTTATCGGGAATTACCGATGCGTTTGGCGGAATTTGGCACGGTTTACCGTTATGAACAATCGGGAGAATTGGGTGGTTTAACCAGGGTGCGTGGTTTTACTGTTGATGATTCTCATTTGTTTGTGACTCCCGAACAGCTAGACAGTGAATTTCTGAATGTTGTAGATTTGATTTTGAGCGTTTTCAAAAGTCTGCAATTAAAGAATTTTAAAGCTAGATTGAGTTTCCGTGACCCAGCTAGTGATAAGTATATCGGTTCTGATGAAGCTTGGGATAAAGCGGAAGGGGCGATTCGTCGGGCTGTGCAACAATTGGGAATGGAGCATTTTGAAGGAATTGGTGAAGCGGCTTTCTACGGTCCAAAACTCGATTTTATCTTCAGTGATGCTTTAGAACGGGAATGGCAATTGGGAACTGTGCAAGTAGATTATAATTTACCGGAACGGTTCGATTTAGAATACGTAGCTGAAGACGGTTCGCGCAAACGTCCGGTGATGCTTCACCGCGCACCATTCGGTTCTTTGGAACGCTTAATTGGGATTTTGATTGAAGAGTACGCGGGTGATTTTCCGTTGTGGTTAGCACCTGTGCAAATCAGGTTATTACCTGTAGGTGATCTTCAGTTAGATTTTACCAAAGAAGTGGCAGCGAAGATGGTTGCGTTGGGTATCCGTGCCGAAGTTGATTTGAGTGGCGATCGCTTGGGTAAGTTGATTCGCAACGCGGAAAAGGATAAAATACCTGTAATGGCGGTGGTTGGTGCGAAGGAAGTAGAAACCAACAGCTTGAGTATCCGTACCCGTGCGTCTGGGGAATTAGGAGTAATAACTGTAGATGAAGTTGTGAATAAAATCACAGAAGCAATTGCTAACTTTAGTAACTTCTAAAAACTTAGAGGTAAAGCATACTGTGCTTTACCTCTAAATGAATATGCTTCTACCTCTGCCTATTCGTAAGATTTTCACGTTATCCTGTTAACTCTTCAATCAATGGATATACTGATTCTGAGAGTTAAATATTAAATCCCATATTCACTTTTTTAAAGATGGGATTTTGTGTATCTTGCAGTTAGTTAAATGCTGATACTGTTGAGAACAAGTCTTGGTTGTAGATATTCGTAACTTACTAAACGTCCCTTGTTGTTCAACTCAATTTTTCTTTGCACCACATTCAATTCTTGCTGGAATTTATTGATAACATCGTCAGCATTGGGGTCTTCAAATTCTTCCTCTTCATAATATCCCAGTCTGTCATAACGATAGACTGAGAGTGTGAATAGAGTTGATAATTGGGTACTTGTTGGTTTGGCTGGTGATAAAAAATTTATCAGTTCTTTGCGGGTAGAAACGCCTTCTTTTTTAATTGGTTGATAAGCGGCCAAGGGCATATTAGGAACAAAACCCATGTATTCATATTGGGGGAAATTAACGGCAGAATGCAGTGGTCCACAAATGTAGATAATAGTAGTAACAATCTCCACTAATTGTTCTAAGGTATCAATGCGATCGCGCATCCCCTTAATTCTACCACCATCCTGAGCCACTAATTCCCGCGCCCAAGCTTGTAGTTCCACATCTGCTGTCAAGTCTGCGGGAGTCTTGTAGTAAAGTTCCAAATAGTTAAATACAAACTTGTTAATCGCGTTCCACAACAAGATTCCATCGTCCCGATAAGGATAGTGTGGTAAGTTTTTCACATCATCCACACCACGATTTTTGAGTTCTCTGGGTAGGGCAAACTGATCCAGACTCCAATCTTTATAAGCATCTATAACAATTTGCAATGATTCTTGCAGAGTTCCCGCTAATAATTCATCAACAGGACCGCCTCTATTCACCAACCGCTGACGACCCAAATCATTATTAGCCAACATGAACCGGAAATGTGGTTTTAGTAATATTCTTAGAGGATGGTTTTGGGCTAGTTGACGAGGAGTGACAACAGCAAAAGGTTCCATCACAAAGTGAGTCCGGCATAAATGGCTACTCATTTCATGATGATTACCATCCGCAATTTGCACACAGGACTTAGCATAAAACCAGGTTAAAGGGTCATCAAAAGGGGTCAATAATGGGCTGGCTTTACCTGCATTTGGATTGATTTGAATGGCTACAGGGACTAATTGACCGCGATCTTGAAAGCCTGAACTCCGCCAACAGAAGAAGGCTAGAGGTGCTGGTAGGTACTTTTTCCCTTTGGCAAAAGTGCCACCTTGAATGAACCCCAAAGGTCTATAATCAGCTACATATAGATTTCCTGTTGCCAGTCTTTCTA
>JANMGZ010000174.1:0-8939 GCA_031374905.1 Dolichospermum sp. OTE_70_metabat_362_sub | reverse complement strand
CGGAAAAATTAGTTCCCTCCCCTTAGAAAGGGGAGGGTTAGGGTGGGGTAATTTGAGAGCTATCAAACAACCTACAATTTTCTACAATTTTTCTGAACTGAAATCTATTGAATTATCAAAGGTCATTAATCATGGAATATACAACTTTATCAGATAATACTCCTACCGCAACCATACCCCGGAACGGATTTTTGGAAGTTGAAAATTTAGTTAAATCTTATCCGACACAGGATAAAGGACAATTCACAGTTTTAGATAATGTTAATCTGACCATTAGTGAAGATGAATATATTTCTGTCATTGGTCATTCCGGCTGTGGTAAATCCACATTATTAAAAATAATTGGTGGTTTTGAAAAAGCTACATCTGGCTCAGTTCGTTTAGACGGGAAAGAGATCCGTAAACCAGGAGCAGATAGAATGATGGTATTTCAAAATTATTCATTATTACCTTGGTTAACTGTCCGGGAAAATATCCGTTTAGCGGTAGATGAAGTCTTTAAAAATGCTAATAGAGCCGAAAAAATTAGCATTGTCAATGAACATTTAGTCATGGTAAACTTAACAGCCGCAGCAGATAAATATCCCGATGAAATTTCTGGAGGAATGAAACAAAGAGTTGGTATTGCTAGGGCTTTAGCAATTCGCCCAAAAATGTTATTAATGGATGAACCTTTTGGGGCTTTAGATGCTTTAACTCGTGGTAAATTACAACGTCAAGTATTAGATATTTGGGAACATCATCGTCAAGCAGTGATGATGATTACTCATGACGTTGACGAAGCACTTTATATGTCAGATAGGATTATTTTAATGACTAATGGACCATCGGCAAAAATAGGAGAAATTTTAACAGTTCCTTTTGAACATCCTAGAGATAGAACAGCCATGCGGAATTCCACAGAATATTTTGAACTCCGCAATCATGCTCTTAATTTTCTTGACGAAAATTTTACTTCAGAGGAATAGGATTACAGCAGCACGTAGGGGCGCAGGGCCTGCGCCCACCAGTCAAAAAGCAGTCCCTGCGCCCACCAGTCAAAAAGCAGGGCCTGCGCCCACCAGTCAAAAAGCAGTCCTTGCGCCCACCAGTCAAAAAGCAGTCCCTGCGCCCACCAGTCAGGAAGAAGAGAGAGAAACTTTAAAACTTAATTACCAGATACAACTTTTAATTCTGAAGCTTTCAAAATTTCCGTATTATCTTTTCTCACTGTTAAAGTAGCACCGGAATTACCATCTTCAGTCATAGGTTGTTCTAAAAAATAGACATAATTCCCATTTTGCCAACCCGTAACACATTTACCATCTCGGCAGGAGACTTTACCACCTGTTAATCTGAGACATTTACCATTACTATCACATCCTTTATAACTAATATTTCCTGTGTTATTGACTCCATTCCAAGAATCATGATTTCCTGTGGTTATAGTCCATTCACCATTGCTAATAGTTTGGGTATTTTTTTGACTATTATTAGTTAATTCTCCACTAACGACATTATTTCCTACAATTACTGATCCTGATTTTCTATTGTCGCTTTTTGTTGATGACTCATTTTTGATAATCTCCATTTTTGTAATAATGGATTCTTTGCGGGTTTTGCCACAAGGTTCTGCACTTTCACAATCATTAACTGATTTTATTTCATAAACAGCACGGACTTTTTTATTGACAAATTTCTTATCGTCAGCGCAAATGTCAAAAGTTGCACCAACATTATATTCAATTCCTTTTTTATCAACTAAGGTAACGTAACACATTAAATCACCATTAACTAACTCCTTAACTGTTCCTACCTTTGGTTGTGTACTTCTACCTCTTTTAGGATTGTTATCTAGGTTTTGACGAACAGGTTTTTTCTCTTCTGCTTGATTATTTTCATTTTCCTGAGTTTCGGATTGTGGAGAAGATTCTTGTTTATTCTCTTCTTCTCCTACCGCTACTGAAGAAGTTTCCCTTTGATTTTCTGTTACAGTATTACTAGAATTTTCTTTAACAGGATCATTTGGTAAGCTATCACAACTGATCAGAGATATACAGCTAAGAATTAAAGAACTTGTGAGAATTAATTTTTTCATGGTGAAGTTACAATAATTGAGAATATTCCTATATTTTAACATAAACATAATTTAAAATTTATCCTTAATTTTCATCTATTCAGAATAATTAGCAGATAATATCTGAATTAATTCATAATTGTGGTAATGTTGTTAACGTCAAATAATTAAAAAAATAGACAAATTAATGGCAAGATTTGATAAATAACAGAGAATTTTAAAAAATTATTATAGTATTTACCGATATAAAATAATTTGGATTATTATACCAATTTATCAATTAAAATATGAAATTATCCAATCCGCTAGATCAGCTATTTATGCCACTTCAACCAAATCAACGTGTTAAGTTAGATAACTCAGATGATCAGTTATTTTACAATTATCCCCGTTTTGTTACTCATGTAGATGAAGAATTTATTCAACAATTGACCGATTTATATCGTCAGCGACTGCAATCAAATACTCGTATTCTTGATTTGATGAGTAGTTGGGTATCGCATCTACCCACAGAGATAGATTTTGCTCATGTAGAAGGACATGGACTTAATGCTGAAGAACTAGCCCGAAATCCGCAGTTAAATCATTACTTTGTCCAAAATATCAATACAAATCCCCAATTACCTTTCCCAGATCAAGATTTTGATGCTGTTATTAACTGTGTTTCTGTGCAATATATCCAATATCCAGAAGCCATATTTTCAGAAATACACCGCATTCTTAAACCTGGTGGGATAGCAATTATTAGTTTTTCTAACCGAATGTTTTTTGAAAAGGCAATTCAAGCCTGGCGAGATGGTTCGGAAGCTTTTAGAGTAGAATTAGTCAAAGGCTACTTTACCTCAGTCCCAGGATTCACAACCCCAGAAGTGATTTGCTCAACATCAACTGCACCAAGTTTTTTACAGTGGTTGGGAGTCCCAGGAGGAGATCCTTTATATGCAGTGATAGCTCAACGTGTGATCTAGTGTTGCGAAATAAAGTTATCAAAACATTTCTGATTATCAATACTTTCAAATAATTATTGAAAAGGAAATTTTATAGCTTGCAGGTGACAGAATGGTTAATAATTGCCTCACAAGCTCAAGTATTAAGGAGAAGCCAAAAATGGTTGTAAATCGTGGACGGAGAGTTTTAGCTGCTTTATTATTAGCAGTTGTACTACTGACTACTGCTTGCACTCCACAAGCACCTAGTCGTTTTGATCAGGTACAAAAGGAAAGCACCAAACAAAAAAGCGGACAAGCTGTAGTTAAAAATGCTACTCAAGGTAGTAAATTAAATAACTTCTTCCCCAGTGGCGGAGATGGCTATGATCGAGTCTATACCCAAGAGAAAAAAGGCTTTTCCGGCGCAAACTTGAAAAAAGGTGGCAAAGTATTAGCTGAGTTGTCTATTTCTGACACCAGCAGTACACCGACAACAGCATCAAAATTTGCTAACAGTACCAAAAAAATAGGCGGTTATCCCTCTGTGGAACAGGGTAAAACCCAAACTTCGGTTTTGGTGAATAAATACCAAGTCAAGGCTATTTCTAAAGATCCATTATTTACAGCCAGCGATCGCGCAGCATGGATAGAGAAATTTAATCTTGATGGTTTAGCAAAGTTGAAATAGTTTAACCGCTTCCCTAACTAACAACTGACATTAATACAAAACATAGATCAGGAGAATTTTGTGAGTAAACCAATTCAGCAATTAGTTGACGAACTTCCTAGCAGTAACTTGACTGTTTCCATGTTGAAAGCCTTAGATTTTGTCGCTCCTGGTGAATGGCAAAATACAGTTGGTTTTGTGAATACCATTAAAACCGTTACTGGTGAAGATGACGAAGACTTAATTCAACAAATTGGCGAAAGAGCCATTTATCTATTTAATGACAAATCCCAAGGATATCAAACCGCCCTCTGGCTGTATCAAACTGTTGACGGTACAGATAAGGCTTTGGGTGCAGCCGCTTTAGCTAACAAAATTGGGGAAAACATTCCCATGCTCGGTTTTTTAAACTCTATCACTCCCAAACCAGACAAAGCTCAAACTATTCACATAACCTTGAAAGTAGTGGCTGAAGTAGTCGCTGTTTGTCAAATTAACGGTATTCCCGGAGATAGTCTTGGCGATTTTGTCGCCTCTTTAGGCGAGTATAGTGGAGAGTCACTGATCCGCATGGTGGCATTAGTTTGTGTTGATGGTTTAATTCCCCTCGGCCCTGACTTTATTAACAAAGCTTTATCTGGGATTAGTCAAACTAGTCCGCAGGAGTTAGGACAAAACTCAACTTTCCAAAGCATCAAAGACACTATTCCTGGCAATAACGATGCTGGTAAACTCAACTTTATCGGCGAAAGTTTTGATTCAGTTAAAGGTTGGATGAGTGGACTTGTTGCCAGTCATAATCTCACACCACAAAAAGTAATTGGTAATTTGCAATCTTTTACGCAACTTGCTGATGACAAGTTAGACTATCTAGCCGCATTCCTAGATGTGTCTACGAATTACTATGAACACACAGGAACACAGACTTTAGCCCGACGCTTAATTGAACGAGCAGTAGCTGAAATCTAGCAATTGATTTAAGCTAAAAACAACTTAGGGGCGGGTTAATCCTGCCCCTAACTGTTGAATAAAATGTATTTAATAGCATTGGTAACTACTTGTAATCTCTTTTAATTAACGGGAAATCCGTCAGGATTTCCAGTTGCAGCCGACATGACTAAAAACTTAGCGTTTGAAGCGAGAACGTTGTTGACGACGTTGTTTATGTCTAGCTATGGCTTTGCGCTTTTCTTTTTCTAAAGGTGTTTCAAAGTGACGCTTTTTCCGCATATCTTGGAAAATTCCCGCTTTAGAAACTTCCCGCTTAAATCTTCGCAGTGCTGACTCAATACCTTCATTTTCACCTAAAACCACTTGTGTCATTCGTATTCCTCCGTATTTTGAATCAATATTTGAGAACTAGAGTTAAAATAAAACATTCCAGCAGCATTTAGCCTGGGGCTGTATCTGCTGGATACTCTAGAGTTTAATTTTTTTTTACACACTTAATAGCGACGATCACCACCGCTGCCACGAGAAGCACTTCTATCTTCTTTGGGTTTAGCTTTGTTTACCCGCAGATCTCGACCCATCCATTCAGCACCATCAAGTGCTTCAATGGCTTTGGCTTCCTCCGCTTCTGATTCCATTTCCACAAAGGCAAAGCCCCGTGGGCGACCAGTTTCACGGTCTGTAGGTAGCTGCACACGACCAACTTTTCCGTACTCTGCAAAAGCCTTTTTCAGGTCATCTTCTGTTACCTGATAGGACAAATTACCAACGTAAATTGACATAGAAGAGGGTCTCCCAAATCAGAGAGTGTAGAGAGTTAGATTCGGAGATACGTATTTAAAAAAATCTTAAAACGACTTACTCAACCGAAAATAATCTTTATATCCCCAAGTATAGCACCACATCAGAATATTAACCCATAATAGGCAAAATTTCCCAATAAAATACTCAGCATTACTAAGGAACTTTCCCTCATGAACACTGTTTTAGTGGGAAGTAAACCGTGTAAGAATTCGTTCTGCCTCTTGACACAGTACCTCATGATTTTGATAATTACTCGCCAGTAACTCACCCCATTGATGAATGTCGCCGGTATTATATGTTAATGGCGTGCAGTCAAAATGGGTAAACTTGCCACCTGCTTCCGTCAGAATTAATTCGGGAGCAGCCATATCCCAGTCTTTAGGTGCGGATTTACCGGAAAGGGAAATGTAAACATCTGCTTGCTGTTCAACTATCGCCGCAATTTTGCAACCCACGCTACCAATTGCTTTTTGATTTTGACAGGGCAAATGCTGTAATAGATATTCTAACCTATCGTTGCGGTGTGAGCGACTAACCACCAAAATTAAATCTTGGATATTTTTATTCGCGTTCACTCGCACAGGGACAGAACCAGTCGCAGTTTCGATAAAAGTGCCACTGCCTCTGGTAGCATAATACAACTTTTGTGTCTCTGGAACTGCTACCACGGCTAACATTGTCTGTGTTCCTTGCACTAAGGCAATATGAATTGCATATTCTCCCGTTTTGTTGATAAAGTCTCTTGTCCCATCTAATGGATCAATGATCCATACCCACTCAGCGGGATTTTTTTCCTGTTGTGATTTATGAGTTTCTTCACTGATATATCCAAAGTCTTCATTACCTAAAGCGGCTTGTAATTGTGACAAGATATATTCACTAACAGCCAAATCAGCAACGGTAACGGGTTCGTTATCTTTATACTTAATATCTAAATTGGATGTGGCGACACTACCGTGATAATAAGAACTAAGAAGACTGGCTGCACCCCAACCTGCTGCTCGCGCAATTGTTAATATTTCTGATAAGTCTTTCATGAATTCATGTGAATATGTTTGATTTACATTCTCTAGTGTCAAGTCTTATAATTCAGTATTCTCCAAATTTGCATTTAGCCAAGAGCGTGTACCGAAATATTTACAAGCTTCCGCAGCAATATTACCAGCTAGTGCTAATGCTTCTATAAAACTTGCCTCGATGATGTAGTGACAGAAAGCACCGTGAAAAATATCTCCTGCACCTAGTGTATCAACGGGCTGTATTTTTGGCACATTTACCACACCAAACTGACCGCAACTTAAGTATTTTATGGGATTTTCCCCTTGGGTAATAGCAATGTGAGGAATGTGAAAATTTTGCAAATAGGCAAAAACATCTTTCTGATTTTGGCAGTGAGGGGGATAAAAATTTGCAGAACAAATAGCATAATTTACAAAAGGTAATATTTCGGCAAATCCTGGTTTCCAGCTACCACCATCAATCACAACGGGAATATTCTGGGTTTTAGCCATTTGGGCAATAATTTTACTAACTTCTAGTTGATGTCCGTCAATTAAGACAATATCAATATTTTGTAAAATATGCTGGGGGATAGAGGTAATATCTGCCTGAATTTTGATGGCATTAATCGAAATTACTGCTCTTTCTCCTGTACCTTGAGTGACAATAATTGAAGAAACTGGTGGTGGTGTATCCTTGTTAGAATCTAAGTCAATAATTGCAACTTGGTAATTATCTAAATCGCTACAAATTAGCTGTGTGATAGGGTGAGAACCCAGTACACCTAAAAGTGTGGCTTGGTTGCCTAAATGACTGAAGGTGACGGCGGCGTTTGTTGCAGGTCCTCCTGCTGCTACAGTATAGTCAGTGGCAACCAGTTTTTGATTATTTTGGGGGGGAGAGTCCGCGAGATAAATTAAATCTAAGGTAATTAAACCAACAAATAAGGCGGAATTAGTCATTAGTAATTGATAAACTTGTCAAACTATTAAGTAAGTTTACCAAAGAATTAGCGCTGGTATATAATCAAGTGAATGATAGTAAAAGTCCTTTTTTGGAAAAGAGTAAAAGATCATGTTCAAAAATATGGCAATGGATGCACTAGGTTTGAGTGATATTGGTGCTGTGATTAAACCAGAAGATTTTCACAAAGTTGATAGTGATGACTATGTGATTCATGAAGAAGGGGAAAAAATCTATTTTTTGATTAAGTCAAAAACTGATGAATACTGTTTTACAAATCTAGCTTTGATTCATTTGGATGGAACTTCTGCGGTTAGTAAAAAACGTCTACTCAAACGTTTTAGCTATAGTCATCATCTGATTAAAGATGTGAGGCTAGAAACCGCAGGAACGATAGATATGGATATCGAAATCAAGTTAAATATGGGTGATCAATCCTATTCTATTGATGTTGCTAAAGTTTATATTGCTCCTTTGAAAGATTTGTACAAGGCTTTACTAAAAATTGCCTCAATTCAACGAGAAAATGCCCTTTATCATCAATATGCTCAAACAAGTTTAAATACAGCGGCTAGTACGGTTAGTCGTTCGACAACTACATCAACTTCAGAAGAGCAATTCAAATCCATCAACCAGTATGCTTTTAATTGGTTAAAGTTGGCCCATGAAACTTATGTGCGTAAAGATTTTGGTGAAGTATTTGAGAAGTTTATTAACAACTAATTGATAATGTTTTTGTAGAACTTACAGATTTCACAGACTAAATTATCTTAAAAATCCTGTAATCTGTGAAATCATTTAATCCGTTTAATCCGTGTTCAAGATTAATATGCAAACTGAACCAAAACCAGGAACACTTTATATTGTCGCTACACCTATTGGCAACCTCGAAGATATGACTTTTAGAGCGGTGAGAATTTTGCAAGCGGTGGATATGATTGCGGCAGAAGATACACGCCACACAGGCAGATTACTCCAACATTTTCAAGTTAAAACCCCCCAAATTAGTTACCATGAACATAATAGTCATAGTCGCATTCCTGAATTATTAGAACATCTGCAATATGGAAAAGCTATTGCACTGGTAAGTGATGCGGGAATGCCAGGAATTTCTGACCCAGGATATGAGTTAATTAAGGCTTGTATTGATAATGGTATTACTGTTGTTCCTATCCCCGGTGCAAGTGCTGTAATTACGGCTTTGAGTGCGGCTGGATTACCTACAGATAGGTTTATTTTTGATGGTTTTTTACCGGCTAAAAGTCAACAACGCCAGAAATATTTGGAATCTTTGCAAGGGGAATCTCGAACCTTGGTTTTTTATGAATCACCCCACCGATTACGAGATACTTTAGTAGATTTGGAGGCAGTTTTCGGAAGCGATCGCTTTATAGTTATAGCACGAGAGCTAACTAAATTATATGAGGAATTTTGGCGAGGGACAATTGAGGATGCGATCGCTGATTATACCCAAAGAGAACCACAAGGAGAATATACGCTTTTAGTAGCAGGAAATCCACCCAGCCAAATCCAACTGACAGAAACAGAACTCAAAGCTGAGTTATTACAG
>JANMGZ010000037.1:0-8224 GCA_031374905.1 Dolichospermum sp. OTE_70_metabat_362_sub | reverse complement strand
AATCAGAATTAAAGAATGTCTTAAAAGAAATTACTGTAAAAGTCCTAGTTGATGATAAAGAAGCAGCTTCAGGAACTATTATTAAAAAGCAAAACGGTTTTTATACTGTTCTCACTAATGCTCATGTGATAGAAAATGCTAAATCTGTGAAAGTTGTGACTCCTGATAATAAAATTCATGATGTGGAATTTTCCAAGTTAGATAGACAAGATAATCAAAAAGATGATTTATATGATTTAGCAAAGTTGACTTTTAGCAGTGAAACCACTTATTTAGTTGCTGGTTTGGGGGAAGAGAATATTAAACCAGGAGAAAAGGTATTTGCTGGAGGATATGTGAATGGTAATTTGCAAACTACCAAAGGTACAGCGAAATTATTTTTAAATCAGCCGTTAATTAAAGGACAGCAAATTGCTTATGATAATGATATTCAACAGGGGATGAGTGGGGGAGCAATAATTAATGAAAAAGGTTATTTGGTGGGGATAAATAGTAAACTTGCTCACCCGGTATTACAAACTGATTTTCGCTATTTACAAGGTGAACAACCTGATGAGAAAACATTAAAGGAATGGGGTAATTATAGTTGGGGGATTGCGGTTAATTTAGTTGATGAAGCTGCACCTGATTTAGCTTTGTTTCCTGAGAGGGTAATTAGGAAAATTGGGGGTATTCCGGCTAAGGTTTTAGATATTGCTAAACAGTCTTCGGTGCAGATTAAACAGGCTAATGGTGGTATTGGTAGCGGGGTAATTATTGCTAAGGATAAGGATGTTTATTATGTGTTAACTGCTGCTCATGTGGTGGAAAATAAACAGGAGTATCAAGTTGTTGCACCTGATAAACAAGTATATAAGGTGGATAATCAGACTATTCGCACCAGAAAGGGACTTGATATGGCTGTTTTACAGTTTCGTAGTTCTCAGGTTTATCAAGTTGCTACTTTGGGGGATTATAAATTGTCTGATAACTCACCTGTTGTATTTCTCTATGGTTGGAAGGGAGAAGAATTAAATCATCCTTCTTTGTTTAGTGTAGGATTTATGGGAAGTATAGATGCAAACGAATTATGGGCAAAACGAAGAGGGTATGAATTAGCATATACAAATGAAGGATATTCAGGGATGAGTGGAGGTGGTATTTGGGACACTGAAGTCGAGTAGTTGGTATTCATAATGCCTCAATAACTGAAATTTTAGGATTTAGTTTAGGGTTATCTATCCAGACTTTTTTATTTCATGAAAGAGAAAAGGTATGGAATTTACCTCGATCTAAATTAAATATTATTGACATTACACCAAAAGATATAAATTCCATAGCAATTACCACTGTTCGTCCTTCTATCGTCAATAGTAGTGGTGAGGATTGGCTGAATTATGGAATTAGATCATGGCGAGTTCAAGATTTTGATGATTCAATTCAAGCAATGAAAAATGCAGTAATAAAAAAACCGGATCTGTGGCAAGCTTATTACAATATTGCTTGGATTTCGTTTGGTAAAAAACAATATGATTCCGCCCTACTCGCTATTAATACTGCAATTAATAAACAATCTTCTTTTTATCTATCTTATTTGTTAAAAAGTTTAATTTTAGTGGAATTGAATCAGTACACAACAGCTTTAGATTCTATAAATAAAGGAATAGAAGAAGCAAAACCAGAAAAAGAATATAATTTCTGGCTTTACGAAATTCGTGGAATATATTGGTTAATTTAAAGAAATATGATGAAGCAATTACTGACTTTACCCAAAGTATTACTATCAATCCTCAATATCCAGGTGGTTACTATAATCGTGGAGTTACTTATTCTCTGCAAGGAAAGTTTGCCCAAGCTATTGATGATTATACCCAAGTTATTGCTATTGATCCTCAAGGTATAAAGGCTTATAGTAATAGGGCTGCTGCTTATTATTCACAAGGGAAAGTAGATAGTGCTATTAATGATTTAACCCAAGCAATTGCCATCAATCCTCGATATGCAACAGCTTACTACAATCGTGGATTGATTTATTATGAGCAAGGAAACTTAGAGGAAGCTAAAGCTAATTTTAAAAATGCTATTGCTATTAATCCTGAAGAATATAAAATACCCGTTAATTTTTTACTTCTGGAAGCTTACCATAATCGGGCATCTGCTTATTATAAGGCAGGAAAGATAGAGCAAGCAATTCAAGATTACACCCAAATTATTGCTATAGATACTCAATATGCCCAAGCCTATGGTCTGCGAGGGGTGTTGTACTTATTAACAGATAATAAACAACAAACAATTAAAGATTTAGAAACTGCTAAACAACTATTTCAACAACAAGGCAATACCCAAGAATATCAAAAAGTAAATGATTTATTGAATAAATTATAACTTAATATTCTCATTCCTGAATTTACCTTCTATTCTCTACCAATGGGTTAAACTAATCAAAAACAACCAAACTAACACCACAACCACTAGCTGCTTCCGCTAACCGAGAATCAAGAGTTGCTAACTTCCCTTACCTGCAACTACGATTAGAGTATAATTAAATAATGCCAATATGCCAGCCAAAGATATCTACCATAACGAAGTCAAAAACGCATTGATAAAAGACCGTTAGACTATCACAGACGACCCTTATATTATCAAATATAAAGATGCTGAACTATACGCAGACCTAGCAGCAGAAAAACCAATTGCCGCAGAACGTCAAGGACAGAAAATAGTTGTCAAAATTAAAAGTTTTGTCAGCAAATCGCTGATGTATGATTTTCACAACGCCTTGGGACAATATATAGTATATCGGAATCTCATTCAACTTACAGCACCAGAATATAAACTTTATTTAGCTATTGATGATATTGTCTATGAGAAATTTTTTCAACGGAAATCTGTACAAGCTGTAATTCAGGAAAACAACATTTATTGTAGGTTGGGTTGAGGAACGAAACCCAACACCCCTTACTATCCTCCCACTAATGTTGGGTTTCACTTCGTTCAACCCAACCTACAATAATTAAATTAATATTCTTTTCTATAAGGGGAGTGGTAGAACCAATTTTTTCAACGGAAATCTGTACAAGCTGTAATTCAGGAAAATCACCTGCTGTTAATAGTTGTTAATACAGAACAGGAGGAAATTCAGCAATGGATAAACTAGCACAATACCGGAAGTGCTGTATCAAAAAAATATTAACTGAATATTACGAAATGACTAATACTCAAACTTCAAAAATATGTTACAAACCATTCCAGGAATCTATAAAAACGGCAAAATAGAACTTTCACAAATACCCCAAGGAATTACAGAAAGCAGTGTTTTCGTAACATTCTTACCAACCAAACCCACCACTTGGCCAGAAATAATTATTAACCATCAAGGTATAGCAGATAATATCATCTTTGAATCCTATTGAGATGAATTATTACCACCTCAAGAAATAGAATTTTAACTATGGGTTATTTACTGGATACTTGCGTAGTCAGTGATTTTGTTAAAGGAGAACAAAATACATTAAAAAAAATAAAATCAATTTCTCCTACTGATATTTTTAGTTCATCTTTAACCATATACTTAAATATAAACGCTCATCTTTCATAAAGGTATAGCCTCACTTAATACTTTATCTCTAATTAATTCATGTAAATTATCAGGTTCAGCAATATCCACTTTTCGTCCTAATAATGCTGCTAAATCCTGCATTAAGGCAATATAATCAAATAAACTACTTTGTGGTTTAAGTTCTACTAAAAAATCTATATCACTATCTGGTGTTGCTTCACCTCTAGCAACTGAACCAAAAACCCTCATATTATAAGCACCATATTTAGTGGCGATTTTTAATATTTCTTCACGAAATGGTAGTAATAATTCTTCAATTCCCATAACTTAGTTGCTATAAATATTTATCATCTTTAAAACAATTAATTGATGTTACCTAAAATCCTTAATTACCATTTTGTATAAGGGTAAAGCATAACGCTAAACCCCTACAAAATCTAACTACAACTTTGTTCCACACTCAGAACAGAAATTATGATTAGCTTGGTTTTGTGTCCCACAATTGCTGCAAGAAATTGATTCAACTGCATCTTTAGGCGAGGGTTTTGGTAAACCAACCATTTGCGAGTTATTCTTACCAGGCGCTACCATTGGGTAACAGTTTTCATCTCTGGTAACGTGGACATTCACAATCACGGGGCCATTATGTGCAAGCATTTCGGCAATTTTATCTGCCAACTCTTCCCGCTTGCTAATTACCATGCCTTTAATACCATAAGCCTGTGCTAAAAGCTCAATATCAGGCATTCCTACTTCCATATTAGAAGATGAATAACGCTGTCCATAGAAGGCTTCTTGCCACTGGCGCACCATTCCCTGCCAACCGTTATTTAAGATCAATGTCTTGACATTAATCCCATATTGTGCTAATGTTCCCAACTCCTGCAAACACATTTGGAAACTGGCATCACCGCTGATACAGATAACTTCGTCATCAGGGAAGGCAACTTTTACACCCATAGCCGCAGGGACACCAAAACCCATTGTTCCTAAACCTGCGCTAGAAATCCAGCGTCTTGGACCATTTTTGAGGAATTGGGCTGCCCACATTTGATGTTGACCAACATCTGTAGTGTAGAATGCGTGAGGGGCTTGACTGCCAACTTCAACAATTACCTCTTGGGGAGAAATGCTGTCGGCATGATGGGGGACAATGAGAGGATAATCTTGCCGCCAACTGTTAATTAAGTTTAACCATTCTTGGTTTTGGTTAGGTGTAGCTTTAGTATTTGCGTCTTGACATCGGCGTAATAAGTCTTTCAAGACGTTTTTAACATCACCGACAATGGGAACTTCAGGAACGCGGTTTTTACCGACTTCTGCGGGGTCAATATCAATATGAATGACTTTAGCGTGGGAAGCAAATTCATCCAATTTACCTGTAACTCGGTCATCAAATCTCGCCCCAACGCAGATTAATAAATCGCAATCTGTAACGGCAAAATTCGCGTAGGCTGTACCATGCATTCCCAACATTCCCAAGGACAGGGGATGATGTTCGTCAAATGCACCGATACCCATTAAGGTTGTGGTGACGGGGATATTAAATAATTCTGCCAGTTGTTTAACTTCTTCGTGGGCATTAGCAGCGATCGCTCCTCCCCCAACATACAACAATGGGCGACGACTTTCTCTAATTAATTGAATAGCTGCATTAATTTGGCGAGGATTTCCCTTGACTGTAGGACGATAACCTGGTAATTTAATCGAACCCGGTGCAACTGGAACATAATCAAATTCTTCCAAAGCTACATCTTTGGGAACATCAATTAAAACCGGTCCAGGTCTACCAGTGCTGGCAATATGAAAAGCTTCAGCGACAATCCGCGCCATATCTTTGGCATCACGGACTACATAAGAATGCTTAACAATGGGTAAAGTAATCCCGTAAATATCTGTTTCTTGGAAAGCATCTGTACCAATAGAAGCGCGTGGTACTTGTCCTGTCACGACAATCATGGGAATAGAATCCATGTAAGCTGTAGCAATACCTGTAACTAAGTTAGTTGCTCCCGGACCAGAAGTCCCAAAACATACTCCCACTTTACCAGTAGCACGGGCGTAACCGTCAGCAGCATGGGATGCGCCTTGTTCGTGTCTAACTAAGATATGCTTGACTGTACCCCCGGCTTCTATTTTGAAGAGGTCATCATAAATCGGTAGAATCGCGCCACCGGGATAACCAAAAATATGTTCAACGCCATGACGAATGAGACTATCTATCAACGCAAAACCGCCAGATGCCCGTTTTGGTGCGGTAACTGACGAATTAGAAACAGGAGACTGCTGATTATTTTCAGATTTTGGGAGACTGATTTGAGAAGACGAAACCACAGTTAACCTCAAAGTATAGCTAAAATTAACGCTTAGATTCTGTATTTAAAACTTCATTTTAATGTAAAAATCCTCACAATTGCAGAGAAAGCCGTATTTATTAGCATTAAGAACGGATTCTGATTGTACAATTTTTAGATCACATCTTGCAATACCCGCCGAGTATTTTGCCAAGTCCAAACACCAACAGCCCCGACAACTATACTCATTCCCAACAATACCGCTGATAATCCAAAGGCATTAACTAGCTTTGTTGTAATTAATAAAGGTGCTGTTAGAGCGATATTAATGGCATGATTTTGAAAGCCAAATACTTTACCGTGCATTTCTGCTGGCGTTTGTTGTTGAATTAAAGTTTGCATTGGCACGTTGACAAAAGCAGCACCTACGCCTAAGAAAATACAAAGTCCTAATGCTAAGGGTTGGTTATCAATAAAAATGAACAAACCTAACGAAAACGCCATAATCAAAAACCCGATTAAAGGCAAAGGTTTATGATGGAGGCGATGTCCAAAATTCCCCAAAATTGCCGCACCTATTACCATACCCACCCCAGCCGCAGCGACAAAAGAGCTAAATTCTTCTGGTGCTAAGTGTAACCTCGCCGCCATACCAATAGCTAATTCTATCAGTGCGGCAAATACGCAGTATAACGTGACAATTTGCAGCATGGCATTCCATACCAGCCGATTTTGTTTGAGATAGCGCAGTCCTAACAAAAATTCAGCCCAGGGATTGATTGCAGGTGCAGTTTTATCAATGTGTCTATGTTCTTGAAAATGAATCGGCATCATAATCACGGCAGAAAGCAGATATAAGCAACCAACTACCAATTCTTTACCAAAGCCCTTATTAAAGCTTTCAAACCAATTCAACATAGGAGTAGCTACCGCATTACCAATAATTAATGCTGCCATCATTGTGCTACTAAATAAGGCATTGGCAGCCATTAAACTCTCTCTTTTCACCAACAGCGGAATTGAAGCTTGTTCCGCTGGGGCAAAAAACTGGGTAACGGTAGAAATAGCAAAGGTGAACAATAACAAAATTGCAAATTCTCGTGGTAGAAAGGGAATTAACACCATGAATATCCCTCGCACTACATCTGAACCTACCATAATCAGTTTTTTTGGCAGACGGTCAACAATCACACCACCGGCAGAACCAAATAACATGGCTGGCACGGTAAATGCCATGTACAGATAGAAGCGTCCGTCACCTGCTGCATTATCAACAGGCAAGTAGAGTTTGAGTAAGGCAATCATTAATACAAAGAATACCTTATCTGCAAGTTGGGAAACAAGTTGACCAATCCACAGGAGCATAAAACCCCGGTTTTTCAGCAGTGCGGTAAAACCGTTATTAACAGTAGTCGGTTCAGTGGGAAACATCAGATACTTGGGAATGAGGAATAAATAACTGCTATTTCTCTTTATAGCGTTCTAATAAGAGATTGATAAATTCAGATGCACTCAGATAGTTTTTAGGTGGAGAGAAGCTAACAGAAGGGTTTACCCATTGGCCTTGGACAGATTGGGGGGACTGCCACATTGATAAATGGTCAACTGCTGGCTCGGCGTAAAAGTTATTTTTGCCCATACCGAGATAAGCTGAAGTCCAATGGGTGTAATGATCATGACTCAAACGATGTATCGGGAAGTTGCCCGCTAGAGGGACTCCCCAACCATCAATAGCAATAAAGGCTTGCACATGACCTCCCAAAAGTTGCCACGCTGTAGCCGCACCTATACCTCCAATGACACCAGCGCTAAAGCAAATGAATATAACAGGCGATTCTAGCTTATTACCAAGGCGATCGCACAAAAAATGTAAAATATGAAATGTTGATAAAGTTAAATAACCCTGTTCAGGATAAATCAGTATATCTACTTGCTTCTTATTGCTGCAACTGTCTTCGGTTAGATTTAAGCAGCCTTCTACAAAGCTTTTAGTTAATTCTGGTGCATGAATTCCAGGACAAATAATAATGGGCATTTACTTTTTGTTTTGGTATTTGTGACAATTTGAAAATGAAAATTAAACGCAGATAAACGCGGATAAACGCAGATAAATAAAGATGATAATTATTCTGTTTAGGCTCACGAATAATTGGTATTATTCCTCAATAATTAGTTTATAATAACTGGAAAATTTTTCTTAATTATGCAAATTCACCTCTCACTAAATCTCCCTCTCATGGGTTGCGGAACTTGGGCTTGGGGAAATCAATTGCTCTGGGGATACGATGAAAGCATGGATAACCAGTTGCAAGAGGTATTTAATCTCTGTGTTAGTAATGATATCACTTTATTTGATACGGGCGATTCCTACGGTACTGGCAAGTTAAAGGGA
>JANMGZ010000109.1:0-3886 GCA_031374905.1 Dolichospermum sp. OTE_70_metabat_362_sub | reverse complement strand
AAAGAAAGACTTCTTGGAAGAAAAATATGTCTTACGCGCAAACTAAGACTCAGGCTAAGTCTGGGTACCAAGCTGGGGTTAAAGATTACAGACTAACTTATTACACACCTGATTACACTCCTAAAGATACAGATTTATTAGCAGCTTTCCGGATGACTCCCCAACCCGGAGTTCCCCCCGAAGAAGCTGGAGCAGCAGTAGCTGCTGAGTCCTCTACAGGTACTTGGACAACAGTTTGGACAGACTTGCTCACCGACCTAGATCGCTACAAAGGTCGTTGTTACGATATCGAACCAGTTCCCGGCGAAGATAACCAATATATTTGTTATGTTGCTTATCCTTTGGACTTGTTTGAAGAGGGTTCTATCACCAACGTACTAACCTCCATTGTAGGTAACGTATTTGGTTTTAAAGCTTTACGGGCATTACGTTTGGAAGACATTCGTTTCCCTGTAGCTTACATCAAGAATTTCCAAGGACCTCCTCACGGTATCAAAGTAGAGCGCGACAAATTGAACAAATACGGTCGTCCTCTCTTGGGTTGTACAATTAAACCCAAATTAGGTCTTTCCGCTAAGAACTACGGACGTGCCGTTTATGAGTGTTTACGTGGTGGTTTGGACTTCACCAAAGACGACGAAAACATCAACTCTGCACCATTCCAAAGATGGCGCGATCGCTTCTTGTTTGTATCTGAAGCTATCAACAAGGCACAAGCAGAAACCGGCGAAATCAAAGGTCACTACCTAAACGTTACCGCTCCTACTTGTGAACAAATGTTACAACGGGCTGAGTACGCTAAAGAACTCAAACAGCCCATCATCATGCACGATTACCTGACCGCAGGTTTCACAGCTAACACCACATTATCTCGCTGGTGTCGTGATAACGGTATTCTGTTGCACATTCACCGGGCTATGCACGCTGTAATTGACCGTCAGAAGAACCACGGTATCCACTTCCGCGTATTGGCTAAAGCTCTCCGCTTGTCTGGTGGTGATCACATTCACACCGGTACAGTAGTTGGTAAGTTAGAAGGTGAACGCGGAATCACAATGGGCTTCGTTGACCTATTGCGTGAAAACTACATTGAGCAAGACAAGTCTCGTGGTATTTACTTTACCCAAGACTGGGCTTCTCTACCTGGTGTAATGGCAGTTGCTTCTGGTGGTATCCACGTATGGCATATGCCTGCGTTGGTAGAAATCTTCGGCGACGACTCCGTACTACAGTTCGGTGGTGGTACTCTCGGACATCCTTGGGGTAACGCTCCTGGTGCTACTGCTAACCGCGTAGCTCTAGAAGCAGTTGTTCAAGCTCGTAACGAAGGTCGTAACTTGGCTCGTGAAGGTAACGATATTATCCGCGAAGCTGCTAAGTGGTCTCCTGAGTTGGCTGTTGCTTGCGAACTGTGGAAAGAAATTAAATTCGAGTTTGAAGCAATGGATACCGTCTGATAATTGAGGATTTGGGATTTTGGATTATTGGATAAATTTAAAATCCAAAATCTAAAATCTAAAATTCATTGGGGCTGGGTCAAGCATGGATTTAAAGCAAATTGCGAAAGACACAGCCAAAACTCTCCAAAGCTACCTGACTTATCAGGCTCTGAGGACTGTATTGGCACAGCTAGGCGAAACAAATCCTCCTCTAGCACATTGGTTGCAAAACTTCTCTGCTGGCAAAATCCAAGACGGAGAAGCCTATATTGAGGAACTGTTTCTAGAAAAGTCAGATTTGGCATTGCGGATTATGACTGTCAGGGAACATATAGCGGCGGAAGTGACGGAGTTTTTACCAGAAATGGTGCTAACTGGCATTCAGCAAGCCAATATGGAACAACGTCGCCAGCATCTCGAACGCATTACGCAACTAAGTTTATCAAGTCCCAGCCTCGAAATACCAAAGACAGACAATATCTGATGCTAATTTAGATAATTTATCTAATTAGTCAGTCAACCAAGTAGTAAAAAATCTCCCCCACTTATCAAAAACTATGCAAACTTTACCTAAAGAGCGTCGTTACGAAACCCTTTCTTACCTTCCCCCTCTGTCTGACGCGCAAATTGCCAAGCAAGTTCAGTACATTATTTCACAAGGTTTTATTCCTGCAATTGAATTCAACGAAACTTCTGAACCTACAGAACTTTATTGGACAATGTGGAAGTTGCCTTTGTTCGGCGCTAAAACTGCTCAAGAAGTATTGAGTGAAGTTCAAAGTTGCCGTTCTCAGTATGGTAACTGCTACGTCCGTGTTGTTGGTTTTGACAACATTAAGCAGTGTCAAGTTATGAGCTTCCTTGTTCACAAACCCAGCAGATACTAAGAGCTAATTAGCTCATAGTTATTTGATAAATTAAAAAGAGAGGTAGAGTTTTCTATCTCTCTTTTTTTAGTTTTTGATAGAGAATAGAATTGTCGGTTGAGTCGCACATATAAAACTAAAGGTGGTAATTATGCAACAAATTACTGTTAATAAAGCATCTCAACACTTATCTGATTTAATTGAAGCAGCACTTAGTGGTGATGAAATTTTCATTATGAAAGATAATCAACCTGTGGTGAAGTTAATTCCTGTATTACCTATGAAAATTCGCCCTAAATTTGGTAGTGCTAAGGGAATGATCAAAATGTTTGATGATTTTGATGAACCTCTGGAAGAGTTGAAAGAGTATATGGAATGAAGCAATTAATTGATACTCATACTCTCCTTTGGTTTACTATGGGTAATCCCAGAATTAGCGATAATTTGAGATTACAAATTGAGAATAATGACAATCTTTTGAGTATTGCCAGTGTTTGGGAAATGGCAATTAAACACAGCATAGGTAAACTTAATTTGGATATGAGTTTTGATGATTTTGTCGAACAGCAAATAATTGGGAACGGTATTACATTACAACAAATTAACACAAAGCATATTTCAGTTATTGCCCAACTACCTTTACATCATCGTGATCCTTTTGACAGAATGTTGATTATTTAGTGAATGTAGCTAATAGTTTGGCATAATAAGTACCGAAGAGCCAAAATTGTTATGGTAAAGCACTAAAAATTTATCAAGAAATTGGATACAAAAACGGGGAAGCTAACACATTAAAAGCCATTGGGGATGTGTTGCAATTTCTTAACCGGAGAGATGAGGCTTTATCACGGTATGAACAAGCTTTGTCATTCTACAGGCAAATCGGCGATCGCTTGGGGGAAGCTAATGTTTTGCAGGAATTGGGTAAATTAGAGGATGACCCGCAACAGGGTTTAGGATTTCTCCAGCAAGCACAAAACCTTTATCAACAAATTGGTGATATTTATAGTCAAAGCCGGAATTTAATCTATTTTTTGGCTGATTTACAATTACAAATGGGGGATAAAGCCGCAGCGATTAATTCTTTAATTTTAGGTGAGGAATTAGCCGCAAAGATTAATTATCAGAAAAATAGCTGGCGATTAGAAAGATGCTTACAGCACGCTACGCGAACACGCCTACACAAACAAAGTCTGCCTTCGCGGACTAATCAGAAAATCAAAGATTGATAACCGTTAGTTAACCCACGGAGGTGGGTTTTGCCTGTGTAGATGCGGTTTCTAACCGCCCTTATTAAATACCCTCACTAACTACTAACAAATTTCCCTAGAATTGTAAAGAAGGGTGTAAAATGGGGAATGCTGTCTTTCATTAGATTAGGGAATTCATGGCCAAGAAGAGTATGATTGAGCGCGAGAAAAAACGCGCCAGAATGGTAGCTAAGTATGCTGACAAGCGCGAAGCACTACTAGAAGAGTTTAGAACAGCAGAATCTCCGTTGCTGAAGCTAGAAGTTCACCGCAAAATTCAACAATTACCCCGCAACAGTGCGCCTACTCGTAAGCACAACCGTTGCTGGTT
>JANMGZ010000090.1:0-4521 GCA_031374905.1 Dolichospermum sp. OTE_70_metabat_362_sub | reverse complement strand
CGTTGAATTGATAAATTAAAGTCTTTCAAGTCTGCATTGTGACTAACCCGCAGTTTTTCCCCTTCTGGCCAAGCCATGACGACACTGTTTCCCAGTGTTTGCAGTTCTAGCAGCAGTTCTAAACAATCTTCTGCTTCTTCTATTGCCCATTCACCATCTTGTTCTTCAATTCGCGTTAAGGTGGGACAGGCTGCTATAGTTGCTTGGGCGAGTTGTTTTTCTTCTGATAGATTGCGTCTAGTTTGCAGACGTTTACCTTCAATTTCGGCAATGACTGTTTCACCACCTGCACCGGGACGGAAGTAGGGTCCACCTTGGGTAAAGGGACGGGATAACAGGGTGATTTTCAAGCCAGAATTGGCAGGTAAGAGGTGAATATGGGGTAGTGTTTGGGCGGGGACTTCTTCGGCATTTTCTAGTCCACCACCAATGTCTGAATGGACGGTAACGATACCAGAGACGGCATTAATGGCTGCTAAAACTTGCTTTTCGGCGATCGCTGGGACGTTTAATTTGTTATCTTTACCAATAATCTCGGCAATGCGTCTGTGTTCAGCTTTAATTTCAATAACTTTAATGCGGGTAGGGGTTTCTTTAATATGCAGAATATTCTGTGATTCTGGTAATTTGGGCGAAAATTCCAAGGTGAGACGACCTTGTTTTTCTTTTTTCACCAATAGTTCTGGTTCTCCTTTGACGATTTCTACGCGGATATTGGGTGTATCTTCCCAAAAAACTACTGGATGTCCAATTAAAGCTAAGATAGCTTTTTCGTTGAACATATAGTCAACTTTGCCATAATAGCCCTCACTATATGCCTCAATACAACCACAGACCCGCATATCTTGGGGTGTGACGTAATCAAACTCAGCTAATCCACTGCTAAGACGTTTAAGGGCTATGGCACGACCTTTACTCCATTCTCCTTTAGCATTAACTTTTTGTTCTTTGGGCTGTAAACTACATTGAACGGAATGGAAGGTGATGAACCATGCTAACCGCAGTTCTGACTCTGGTTTGCCAGGTTTTTGTGGTTGTTTCTGGAGATTTGCTAGGGCATTAAGACACATTTCCCAAGCTGCTTGGGGTTGGATTACATCCACTATGGTTTGGATGCCGCTATCTTCTCTTAGTGCTTCTGCTTGTTGTTTATAGTTGCTGCTGGGTTTGAGTCGAGATAGGAGTTCTGCGCTTTCCATTGCCAGCCAATGATGACCGGATGCGAGCGATCTCCGATATAATGGTTCTAGTAAATCAGGTAAGCGTTTTTTGGCACTCTCAGCATCCATCCAGTAAAGGCACAGTGAACAAAACAATGTTTGTAAACTATTTTCTTCTTCTACAAAAGCAATATGAGAGCTAAGTACAAGTTCTTTTTGGGTAATATCACCTTGCTGGACTTGCAGTACCATTTTCAGTCTGGCATAAACAAATGTGAGCCAATGATCTGATTCACGGGACATTAATGTGGCATACTCTTCTGCTTCTTTGAGGCGTTCTGCTGAACCATCTTTTAACAATGCTAGGATAAAAAATAAGCCGCCCATTGTATTAAAATACACTTGGCGTTTGCCTGTGGCTTTTTTTATAGCTTTGAGGGCATCTGTATAATATTTAATGGATTGTTCATTTTCCCCCCGGACAAAACTCAACCAACCCCAATAAATAGCAGCGTTATTTTGATTTTCTTCTGATACACTTTCTAAAATTTCTTGTGCATCTTCAGTATCACCCCTTAACAGTAATTGTTCTGTCAAAATCAGATGTAGATAATCTGAAGCATATTTTCCATTTTCATAACATTCTTCGTCTAGCATCATAAACGCATCTTCGCAGTCAACCAATTTTAAGGTTGAATTGAAGAGGATACTAGATATACTAATGTTGTATAATTCTTTTGGTAGGGTGTTAAACCAATCTGCGTCAAATGGGTTATTGCATATCTGCTCAAAGATATTTTCTATGACTATTTTTTCTTGGCTATAACTATGCTTATGATAATCTTCAATTTGCTTATTAATAAAAACAGGGTCTTTGCGATAAAAACCAATGCGGATTTCTCTTATACATTCATCTAGACTACGAAAAATCCGAACATCATTTCCGTAAATACGTATTGGTAGTGTTTCCTCTACAGCGTGAACTAATATGTCAAACTTTCCAGTTTCTATCGCATGACGAGTAGCAATTTCCGTGAGTAAGGGATGACATTCAAGACCTGATTTGTTTTCTTTTACTAGCAAAGCTGCTATTACCAATTTATCAATTTGAGGACTAAGAGTTTTAGTAGTCCAAGGTTTATTATTTTCATCTAAGGCAGCAGTTTGTGAAAGACAATTTAGGAAATAATTTTTGTCTATCGGTGCATAAATGACCGAAAACAATTGGATAATCTTTTGGATAGCAGGGGATAACTCAAAATATTTCTTAGAAAGTAGTTTTCTTTGTCGTTCAATGGGATTAGTTGCAGAAGTAGTCATATTATTTATTGAGTGATTTAAATAATTCCATTAATTTTCGTTTACGACCATGAGCCGTTTCTAATTGTAAGCGATAAGCAGACCATTCCGCTGTTTGTCCAAGTTGAAAATAAGCAGTTTGGACTTTTTTAAGCCACATTACCGCATTGTCATAACGGTCAGCTTTCCCCTGTTCCATAATTGGTTCTGCCAGTCTGCGAGCCTTATCAATTACCCAATCAGGACGATAAGATATTGCTGCATCCATAACTCTACTAAGCAATGTTGAACCATAGTAACTATCTTTTTCTACCGTTTTCATTGCCTCTTCAATTAATCCTTCATGGAGAAAAATATCAACTTTAGCATCTTGTATTCCCCAATCTGATCCTGTTCGTAATGTGTGCAGTAAATCTTCCTTAACTGTTAACCAAGTTTCTCCTGATAAATTTTCTATTTTTTGATAGTCTCGAAAAGATGGTCTGATTTTAAAAGCAATAATACTGGCATTTAACGCCGTAGCATTATCCTCTAATCCCTGTGCTAAGTCGCTTGTCCAATTAGCAAATTCATACAAACAATTACCTGATAAATTTATCCCTGTTTGAGCTATTTCCAAAGCTTCCTCTAAATACCCTTCTTCTCGTAATATTTTTGCCAAAGCAAAGCCTGTTTTTGCTGTTTCCATCAATATTTTAGCCGCAGACATAGCCTTATCCACTCTTCCTAAAGCTACTAACTGCGTTAGGTATTGCTGACTCATTCCTTCTGCTAAAGCTAAATGCAAATATTCTGAATAACGTTCTTGACGTTCAAGAATTTGTAAGCGAATCAGGGTTAAATCACTAGCAAAGCTTGGTCTTTCCTCTTCCCAAAGTTGTGCAGTTTCATCTCCTTGCATGATATGTTGCAATGGTTCATAATCCCAACCTTGCCGCAACGCTTCTAAACTCATACTAAAATCTACGCTGATTTCATCCTGCCACGATTCCAACATCATTTGCAAATCTACCATTTCTGGTTGAGACATATCTGCACACAAAATTGCCTCTGTCCACGCGCTGTCCAGAGGTTCTGCTATCGAATAATCATCTGCACCATAATCGCATAACTCATCCCATTCTTCAGCATAGGTTGCAGTGATGGTTTCAAGAATGGCAATGGCATTATTACCATCTCCATTTTCGGCAAACTCCCGCGCTTTTTCCATTACAGCCAGCAAATCATCTGTAAATGGGTCATCTTCTGAACCATACTCTAATTCTTTCAATCCGTCCCGCAAAATCCGCTTTACTTGAGAGCGAAATGAAGATACATCTATTTTACTTTTACGGGTAGAAGGCTGTTTTGTTGCTGCTGGTTTCGGTAAATTTATTAAAGTGACAAACTCATCAATATCATCAATTATTTCTGGATGATTTTCTACTAATTCTTGCAATAATCGCTGAGTTTGGACGATATCAAGACGATTTAATAATTGTTCTAGCGTCGGACGTTCTTCAATATTCTCAGGTTCACGTAAACAGTATATTAAGCTGGCAATAATATGTTTGCACCAACCATCATAGTTATAAGGACAGGTGCAATAAGTTGAGGTAATTCCCCCGGCATCAAAACAAATACTAACTTGATAGGGTGTAACTTCACTACCTTCTACCGCTGTCTGAATCAGACTACCTCTTTTTTTGAGATCAGCTACTGCTCCCCTAGCATAACATTGCTCACCACGACTGTATGATGAAGCATTAGAGTTATGGCGAATTATGGCTTCAGAAATTGGTAGAGTTGACATAGCACCCAGATTTTTTACTTTCATCTGAAACTCAAAAGGTTTTTATCACCTTTGAGTAATAAAAACCTTTACTTAACTAATACTATCATTTAGTAAACTTTAAAAATGGGTGGCCCGGGATTCGAACCCGGAACAAATCGGTTAAAAGCCGAGTACTCTACCGTTGAGTTAGCCACCCTTTTGCTGTTTTTCCAACTTTATCAATATACCATTAACAGCCATGGTTTTGTCAAGGGGTTTCTAGAAAAAACTTGCCGTTAACTGGAAAGC
>JANMGZ010000089.1:0-3152 GCA_031374905.1 Dolichospermum sp. OTE_70_metabat_362_sub | reverse complement strand
CAGACTCGTTTTTCCGCTCTGTCAATGGCTAAGTCCGATTACCAGCTTTCACCTTTGGTGTTAAACCAGAGTTTCAACCTGGCTGATAACTCCAAACCTAGCCCCAATCAACCTGAAAAGCCCAATCCTCACCGAGGTAGTGGTCGCAGAGGATTAGATGGATAAGTTGGCAATTTCAGTTCTGTTATTTAATCGTTGGAGCGCAATACCTGCCAACCCAGAAATGATATTACCGGATGATTGGATCTTTTAAATCCTACATACCACTTCTTCAATTGAAACGATATAGACAGTTACAGCACTACACTTGTTTGATTCTATCGTTTGTAAATTTCCCTTTCACTGACACCAGATATAGATAGTTACAAGCCCTATATCTTTGATCAGTTGCATGGCTCCTGCGTCATCACGCAAGCTATCAGTATTGCAATTTCTCTGCTAAAAACATAGACAGTTACAGCACTTCATCTCTCGAAAATTGTTCAATATTTCATCAAAACATCCGGTAATTACTCAAACCTTGGCGTGTATTAGTGATTTAGTCACTAATACACGTACCAACCCCACCTTTCTCAAATCCCTTCTGATCACGATATTTGGGCGTTAAATAGGTAGAAATAATTATCGGCTTCAAGGAAAAAGAGAACTTTTGTTTGGATTCGTCAACTTATCACTTTAGATAAATTTGCTTTCATTAACGTTAGTTTTTGTCCAGTGCCACAAGCAACATCTATGACTCGGAGTTGTCCTTGGGGAATATGGTTCAAAGCTATCAGTTGGGATTTGAAAGGAAACATTTAGCTGAAGTGATGGATAGATCAAGTTTATCAACCTTGTCCTCACGTTTTTGTGAGCCAAATCCCAGTAATTATTGTTCAAGGTTTTCAACCTTTTTTTGATAAAATTAAGTTTTGTTAACCATTTTGTCGAGTTTAATCGCTCGCCCAAGTGTTTACAGCCAAAACAATGGAAAATGTAAATCATTCATCACAATTTTTACCTATGAATAGGTGTGAATGGTTTATTTTATGGACATACAAATCGCGATAGTCGCCCTCTTAGCTTTCTACGTCGCCTGGAATTTGGGTGCAAATGATGTTGCTAATGCGATGGGAACTTCTGTAGGTTCTAAGGCTATTACCCTCAAACAGGCCATCATAATTGCTGGGGTGTTAGAGTTTCTTGGTGCTGTCTTATTTGGACAAGAGGTAACTTCTACTCTTGGTACAAAAATCACTAATCCGGCTTTATTCGCTACGACACCACAAACTTTAGTCATGGGCATGATGTCGGTACTCCTAACGGCTGGGATATGGCTACAAATTGCCACAGCTAAAGGTTTACCTGTGTCTTCGTCTCATGCCATTGTGGGGGCGATCGCTGGCTTTAGTTGGGTAGCTTTAGGAGTAGGGGCAATAGATTGGTCATCCATTGGTTTAATTACCATTGGCTGGATTTTAACACCCATAATTAGTGGAGCGATCGCTGCTAGTTTGTATAGTCTGATTCAACATTGGATTTTTAACCAACCCCAGCCCCTATCCCAGTTACAAGAATGGATTCCCTGGTTAAGTACATTGCTATTGAGTGTATTTGGAATCATTGTTCTCCCCACACTTACTCAACCCCTGAGCCAGTTTTTACTCACAGAGGGAAAATTGCATATTCCTCCTCACGACATCACCCTATTCATCGGTGGAATCGCCGTATTGGCGCTGACTCTGATCAGTTGGCGACAATTAGCAAATAGTCAAATTGACCATAAAATTCAAGGTTTATTTGCGAAATTTCAAGTTCTGAGTGCTTGCTTTGTCGCTTTTGCTCACGGTTCTAATGATGTTGGTAATGCGATCGCCCCCTTAGCAGTAATTTCCTACATTAATCAACAAGGTAAAGTCCCCAGTGATGAACTGACCATTCCCCTTTGGATTCTAGTTTTAGGCGCTATGGGAATTGTGGCAGGTTTGGCAGTTTGGGGTAAAAAAGTTATTGCCACTATTGGCGAAAATATTATTTCTTTAGAACCTAGCAGTGGATTTTGCGCCGAACTAGCTACAGCCATCACTATCTTACTGGCTTCCCGCTTAGGTTTACCTGTTTCCACTTCCCACGCCCTTGTCGGTGGAGTTGTGGGTATTGGGCTGGTACAAAATATTAAATCAATAAAATTTGCCACTATCCAAAATATCGCTACAGCCTGGTTAATTACAGTCCCTATTAGTGCCGCCCTTAGTGCTACTATTTTTACCCTGATGGCAATTTTCTGACCTTAAATAAAGATACCAGGCATAAATTTCCGAGTTGCAAAAATCCTCTTTTGGAAAAAGGAGACTTTTGGATTATTCTGCTCATAAACATCCGTGTCCCGCAGGAAACTCAGTCACTTTAGTGCCAAGAGGGAAACCGCACGTAGCAAGATACCGAAGGATGCGGTTTTAACCTCAGTCAATCTATGATAAAATTTAGAAAGTGAGTAAGAAGAAAAACATCTACGCGTTGAAGTATCCTAGTACGGAGAAATCCCGGCTCCTGTGAAACAACGGTTAGGTTTAAGTCCTAACGACAGTATGACCAGAAAAAGCAAGTAATGGCAGGTTGTGGAGCGTACCATAATTTGGCTTAGTGATGGACTCACAAAGACAAAAACCTTAAAGTATTTAGAAATCTAAGCTTGACTTAGAGTGTCTAAGTAAACGGCGTTTGACGGTCGTAGCGAGATTAGATTCAACTAGCATACTTGATCTAATTCTGTCAGTAAAATCTTAGCGGCTTTAGCCATGAGAGTGTCAATAATTACAATGATTTATAGGACAGAGGCATAATTGATAGTCTCCCATCATGATGGCAACTATCAAGCAAGAGGCATTCCGCACTGATTTGATGCTTGTAGTTAGGTATTCATTTGTAAGGCTTTCATAACTATCATTCCTGAAAAAATGATAGATACTAATCTTGGATAAGTTAATTAAATTTATAAGTTCAGTGAAATTGTTCAGTTTCCTGTCTTTTCTCAAGGAAACTTAATACAAGTGTTGTTCGCGCAGCGTGCCGTAGGCAATCTGGTATCTGGGGCAGCAACTTAATCATCAAGGTGTTAGAGGCTAGAAACTGATGGGGCGATTTGAGAAGCGACCAGAAAACCCACGCATTAG
>JANMGZ010000087.1:0-7221 GCA_031374905.1 Dolichospermum sp. OTE_70_metabat_362_sub | reverse complement strand
ATTAGAGAAAACGCGAGTTGCAGCTTGACGCAGATTTATCCCCATGTCCTCAGCTTGTTTCAAAGCGTGCTTGCGGACAAAGTTCATTTCCAAGGGTTCATCAGCTTCAGCAGCCATTTTCACACCTTGGTCTAGCAAGTTCATCTGGTTAATGAACAAGTCGCGGAATACACCAGAACAGTTAATGACAACGTCAATTCTGGGTCTTCCCAATTCTTCTAAAGGTATCAATTCCAACTTGTTCACCCGTCCCAAAGCATCAGCAACCGGACGCACACCAATCATCCACATAATTTGGGCGAGGGATTCACCGTAGGTTTTGATGTTATCTGTACCCCAGAGGACACAGGCGATGGTTTCCGGCCAGTTGCCATCATTTTCTGACTTGTTGCGTTCCAACAACCGATCAACGACGATTTTCGCAGATTGGACTGCGGCGGAAGTAGGGATAGATTGGGGATCTAAGGCGTGGATATTTTTACCAGTGGGTAATACGTCAGGATTACGGATAGGATCTCCACCAGGTCCGGGTAAAATATATTCACCGGCTAAACCTTGGAGAAGTCCACCGAGTTCGTTATCTGCACAAACTTGTTTTAAGCAGAATTCCAAATATTCAAACAGGGGTTTCAACGCAGAGGTATCAACTTTGGGATAACCTGATTGATGCAATGATTCTAGCCAAGGTTCTTTTCTACCCATGTACAAGAAATTCAACTTGGAAACCGCTATAACTCTACCTTCTGCGTCAATTTGTTCTTGGACTAAAGCTGTGACAGCCGCACGGGTAGCCAAGGTGATATCTTGTAATAGTTGCACATCTGCCAAAATACCGGCATCGTTGTTTTTGTAGATATCTTCAATGTTGCGTCCCAGACTTCTAGCAATAATTCCGGGTAAACCTTGAATTTCTTCCTCTTGTCGGTCTAAACTAGCAATATTGACCAAAGTGGCGATCGCTTCTTCGGCACTAGGAGGTTTACCAATCACGTGCAGTCCACAAGGTAACAAGCGCGATTCAATCTCCATCAACCGCCGATAAACGCTACCAACGATGTTATCCCGTTCTTCCGAGGACATATCCTTAGAATCGGTTTCTGGTAAATGAATATCCTTGTCTAAGTTGACAATGCGGCATTTATCCATGATGGAATTGACAATAGAAACGCCGCGTCCTGTGTCCTTCAAAGTTTGGTAAGAAGCAATTAACTCGCTGAGTTCCTTCAAACCTTTGTATAAACCAGCATTTTCCGCAGGTGGTGTCAGGTAAGAAATTGTTTCGGCGTAACTGCGACGTTTGGCAATTGTGGCTTCACTGGGGTTATTGGCTGCGTAATAATACAGGTTAGGAATTGAGCCAATTAGTTGATCTGGGTAACAATCACCAGACATCCCCATTTGCTTACCAGGCATGAATTCCAAAGAGCCGTGTGTCCCAAAGTGTAACACAGCATCAGCACCCCAAATCCGTTCTAGATAGGTGTAGTAAGCTGCAAAACCGTGGTGCGGACTTGCAGAACGGGAGAATAACAACCGCATGGGGTCGCCTTCATAACCAAATGTTGGCTGGACACCAATGAAGACATTACCAAATTGTTTCCCGTAAATCAAGAGATTTTGTCCGTCGCTGTTGAGGTTTCCGGGAGGTGGTCCCCAGTTTTCTTCTAAGCGTTCGGAGTAGGGTGTCAGTGCTTCATATTCTGGCACAGACATTTTGTAAGCAATGTTGAGTTCAGGGCTGTTGTATTGTGCTTGTGCGTCGTGGATGACTTGTTCTAGCAACTCTTGGGGAGTTTCAGGAATGTCTTGTACGTCGTAACCGTTGTTTCTTAGTCCTTTCATGACTTCATGGATAGAACCGAATACATCTAAATATGCGGCTGTTCCCACGTTACCTTTGTCGGGAGGGAAGCTAAAAACGGTGATAGCGACTTTTTTGATTAATTTGGGCTTACGGCGGAGATTTGCCCATTTTAAGGCGCGTTTGGCAACTATTTCGACTCTATCTTGGAGTGCGATCGCTTTCCCAGTTGCCCCATCTTTACCTGATAGGATAATAGGCTCAATTGCCCCGTCAAGTTCAGGTATAGCAATCTGTAAAGCCACTTGAATGGGATGTAACCCTAAATCGCTATCTAGCCATTCTTCCGTGGTTTGGAAGACCAAAGGCAAAGCCACCATGTAGGGACGGTTGAGGCGTTTTAATGCTTCAATAGCTTTCGGATGGTCTTGTCTAGCGGGTCCACCCACCAAAGCGAAACCAGTTAAAGACACTACCGCATCTACTAACTGTAATTTAGTTGTAGGTTCATAGAAGTAAGCTTCTATTGGTTTAGAAAAATCCAAACCACCAGCAAACACAGGGAGAACTTTTGCACCTAATGATTCCAATTCCTGGACAATTGCCACATAATGGGCATCATCACCAGTAACTAGGTGAGTTCTTTGTAAAACCAAGCCTACACATGGTGCAAGAGGGTCTTTGAGATTTCGGGAAATATCCTTGCGGACAGCATACCAGTTCAAATATTCTCGCACATCCTCAAACATACTTGGCGCTAAAGGATGCCAAATCCCCATGTCGGGATAAACAACTGGTGCTTCATACTTAGCAGCGGCAAAGCTTTCTTTCTCTGCGCCTTTCAATACGTATTTATCAGCCAGCATCAGCAAGAAGTTTTCTAGGTTTTCCGCTGAACCACCTAGCCAATACTGAAAACTGAGCATGAAGTTTCTCGCGTCTTGTGCTTTTTCCATAGGTAGGAATTTCAGCACTTGGGGGAGAGTCCGCAACAACTTCAACATTCCGTCTTGGAAACCAGCGCCAGATTTTTCTTTGCGCTTTTTCATGAAGTTAGCGATAACGCTTTTGGATTGTCCTAATTGCGCCAAAGAGAAGCTACCCATTTTATTTAGGCGCATAACTTCGGGCATGGAGGGAAAGACAACCGACACATCTAGATTATCACGATGGGGTTCAACTGCGGCAACTACTTTTTGTGCTAAGTCTTCAATAAAAATTAGAGAAGCAATGAATATATTAGCACTGGCTATATCGCGTTGAAATCCTTCAAAGTTTTCAGTTCCACGCAGTTCTTCAATCAAGTATCCACTGATTTCTATCGCTACGCTGGGATGATTAGCGTTAATTTCCCGTACCGCTTGCGATAATGCACTTTGGTATTGGGATTCTAGCACGACATAGACAACCTTGATTAACTTACGTCCCCGTAAATCGTCAGGTGCAATATGTCGAATCGTGGACTTGACTTGGGTAAACATTCAAATAAGCTCCTTTAAAGCGTGTTCTCATGAAGTTCCTCACGGCTAATATGGCCGTTTGTAACTTCAATTATCTTCGGCAATAAGAGTTTTTTAGCAGAAAACTCCGATTCAGTGGGGGTTTTATCCTATATCTGACACAAAATGATATAGAAAAAGAAATAATTATTAATGAATCTTAACAAAGAATGCAGGTTTTCTCACCTAGTTTTAAATTTTGTTTACATAGTTATGGTGTTATGTAACAAAACGTTAGTGCTGACAGTATTGTGATATTTTGGTTTTGAGTTAGGCGATCGCTTGCCGCTCAATTTAGTCGTTAGCCCTCACCTAATTATTCTCGTTATCCACATGAACATTCAGACTTACGAATCTATAGACAGAATTAAATACTATGCAAATAACTTAAATACAGTACAAAAAAGTCTAGTCACTACACAATTAGAAATTTTGTCTAATCTAGCCAACAAATCCTTTGATTCTTTGCGTCTAATTCCAGACTATATAACTTTGCACATAGATGAGATTGTCCATGTTCAAGATAATTCAGGAATTAGTGCAGATAATAATAGAGCATTAGCTAGTTTCATATATAGTGTTTATTTGATAACAAAAGCACGATATATAACCAGTATGAAAGAAGCTAGAGAAGCCGCAAAACGGTTAATTATAAATGCAGCAAAATCTTTAATTGATAATGTTAAAACAATAATTATTCATCTTACCTCAGAAATTTCAATATTAATAGAAGTTCTAAAGAAAAATTTTTTAGAAAACAACCAGTGGATACTTGATTTACTGAACTTTTTTCAAGCAAAACAGAAGGCAAAAGAATCAAAAGAAGACTTTTTTTATTTTCTCGATAGAACCTTAATCAAGATTGATCGAAATAAATTGCTTCAAAGACATACATCTATCTATCGAGAAATTGCCGCCGATAATATAGAAGAATTAAGAATCTATAAAAAGGCTAAACTCGCTAATGATTACAAAATACCGGGTAAAAAATTATTTGTTTTTTGGATGACTATTTGTGTTCTTCTGATTGCTGCTTTTGGAATTGGTTTAATTCTTGGAGGTATTTCACTATTTTTTAGATCTCGTTATCACAAAAAATATAGAAAACAAATAGAAAAAGATCATTTAACTGAATGGGAAAAGCAACTTGATAGAATGATATATGGGTGAGAAAATTAATGTCGCCTTGGAAGAGCAGCCCGAAAAGTGTGTTAGTGCGATCGCTGTTTAGGATGTTGGGGTGCGATAGCGAAGCGCTCCGTAGGAATCGTTTAAAATTGAGGGGGTTGTGTGCGATAGCGAAGCGCTCTAACTAGATCCCCAACTTCTGAACATAATAGATAATTGATTGATATGATCAAAGAAGAAGTCGGGGATCTTATAACCCAAAGATAATCTTCTTCCTCTGTGTCTGGAGTGGTTCGTTATTTCTTCAAATAAGAAAATTACAGATTAATCAATAATCAAGAATTGGTTTGTGGTCAGTTAGAATTTTTTTGTCTGAATCAGGATAACCAGGATTAAAGGATTTACAGGATGTTATTTAATAATTGTTGGTGAAAATTTGGGGATTATTTTGTTTATTCTGATATGGCTAACGCCACGCTACGCTATCAGACAATTACAACATTAACCATTAACAAACAAATGAGCAATTACATCCTGTACATCCTCAAATCCTGGACATCCTGATTCAGACAAAAAATCCGCGTTCATCTGCGTTTATCAGCGTTCACCCCTAAATCAAGGATCAAAAGTAGGTGATAGTAAAAAGTAAGCGATAGCGTTCGCAAAGCGTCCCGGAGGGAACTAGCGCTCCGTAGGAATCGCTCTTTTTATGTGCGAAATGAGTTAGATGCTTTTCATGATATAATTAGTAATTGGTTTTTTCACTGACCTTATCTGGTGCGATTGAGGTAGCGATAGCATTCCGAAGGAATAGAGATAGAGATCCGCAGGAATCGCCGAAAATTAGGGTAGTTGCTATTAATTGGTAACTAATAATATAGAATAGGATATGAGATAGTTAAAATTTCTCCCTAAACATTCAATGAGGACATGACAATGAATGCTTTAACTGTCAATTTGAAATCATTAATAGAAATGACTGATGAGCAGTTTTTTCAGCTATGTCAAAATAACCGCGAATTGAGATTTGAAAGAAATGCAAATGGAGAGTTAATAATTATGCCACCAACGGGAGGAGAAACGGGAAATCGTAATGCGGGTATTACTGCTCAAGTTTGGATTTGGAATGAGCAAAATAAGGAGGGTGTAGTTTTTGATTCTTCTACTTGTTTTAAGTTACCAAATGGTGCTGATCGTTCTCCTGATGCTTCTTGGATCAAGTTAGAAAGATGGGATGCTTTAAGTGATGAAGAAAAACAAAAGTTTCCTCCTATTTGTCCTGATTTTGTGATTGAGTTACTTTCTCCTAGTGATAGTTTGAAGACTACACAAGAAAAGATGAAGGAATATATAGATAATGGTGTACTTTTAGGTATATTAATTAATCGTAAATCTCGTCAAGTGGAAATTTATAGACAAGAAAAGGAGGTTGAGGTTTTGGAATCTCCTGCTACGGTTTCGGGAGAAGATATTTTAAAAGGATTTGTTTTGAATTTGGGGATGATTTGGTAAAATTATACAGGTATTTATTCAACCAGGTAAATGTTTTTAATTTCGATTATTTTCGGCAATAAGAGTTTTTTATCAGAAAACTCCGATTCTGTAGTGGTTTTATCCTAAAATCTGACATAAAATGATATAAAAACAACATATTTATTAATAAATATTAACAAAAAATGCAGGTTTTCTCACCTGGTTTTAAATTTTGTTTACACAGCTATGTTGTTGTGTAACAAATTATTAGCACTGAGAGTATTGTGATATTCTGGTTTTGAGTTGGGCGATCGCTTGCTGCTTAATTGTGCAGTTAGCCCCCAGTTGTGGGAACTCTAATTTTGTTGGACAAAATTGATTTACTGTTAGGAGGAAAGTTATGCGTACATCAGGGCAAATTATGGGTTTAGAATTTTTAGCAGAGCTTCTTAAAATGGCTTTTGGGGTAAGTTATTATCAATCATTGACGAAACGTGTCAATCAAAATGATGCCAGAAATATTTTTTCAGTATCAGATTTAGCAAAAAAATATCCTGATTTTAAAGATAAAGTTATTGAAAAGGCTAAGAGCAAGATTAAAAAACAATCGGAAGGTCTTGATCAAAAATATGAAGAATCAATCACTAAAAAATATATGAATTTTGATCAAGGATTAAAGCTTGTCAAAGGCCTACTGGATACTGTTGTTAGCTGCGGGTTTGGGAATACAAGTATAACTGAAACGATTCTTAGTACCTTTACGTCTACTGTATGTACTGACGGATTTTTATTGTTCAAAGAATACCATAACAGTCACAAGTCTCAAGAGTTATACGAAGTAGAAGAGAGCAAAAATTCGGACTCATTCAGGTTATTTTACCTTCATTTAGAAGTGAAGGCAGAAAAAATTGAGAATTTTTTGTATAATGAGAGCAATACCACTCTCAAAGCAAAATATAAAGTTATTAAATTTTCAAATCTTCAAGCCCTATTTGAGTGGGCTTCAGATCAGTAGGTGTTGTGGATTTACTGGCTGGATAATTACGAAAATTGCAAAGATTTTGAAAATTGCTATCATCGGAGCTATTTAGGAATAAGTTGGGAGAGCGATCGTTTAAAATTAGGGAAGTTGTGAGCGATCGCTTTTGGGGATGTTGGGGTGTGATCGTTTAAAATTAGGGTGGTTGTGTGCGATCGCTGTTGAGGATGTTGGTTGGGAGTGCGATCGCCTAAAGTTGGGGTAGTTGTGTGCGATCGCTGTTTGGGGATGTTGGGTGTGCGATAGCGAAGCGCTCCGTAGGAATCATTTAGAATTAGGGT
>JANMGZ010000084.1:0-3117 GCA_031374905.1 Dolichospermum sp. OTE_70_metabat_362_sub | reverse complement strand
AGCTAGGGTTCTAGATACACCCCTAATAAATCTTTAATCAATATTGTTGAATGCAAAGAGAATTAAGTTTTAAACCCAGGAAATTAAACAAGATTATTATCCATTGGTTATCATCCTTGCCAGAGATGGTAATTTTGAGTTAAATTTTTATCTGAATAGCCAACAATAAAGGCTGTTGATCTAATTTGGGAAACTCAATTGCCAAGGAATAAGTTGGCTGATTTCTATCAATTTGTAACTCTATAAATGGTATTTCTGAAGTTTCAGATTTCACAAATTCTTGAGTATTATTACCCTGAAGTTGTAAAATGCCTGGCGTAGGTAATTCACCCTGAACCGTTAACTTCGTAAATTTACCTAAAGTCCATAATTCTACTCGAATACACAAAGTCCCTACAGAAGTCAGCCATTGTCTTTCTAGCAGTGGGTGAGTAGACGAAATAGGCAAAGTTAAATTTTCTAACAATTGCTTGGCTGCCATTAACGACAATGCCATTTGTTGCCGTGGTAATAAATCAAAATAATCGCTCTCAATATCAGCAGTAGCTGCCAAAGTATCAGCCGAACGATAAGAGCTTCTCAACACTAACCCAGCTAAATCATTAATGGCCTGAGTATCCGTAGGAAACATACTTTCTACCACCTGAACTAATTTAGCTCCCAGAGGTACAGAGGATGTCAATAAACCCTGACATTTCTCTAGCAATTGCCAGAAAACTTGTTCAGGCAAAGGAATAGGCAAATTTAGCTTAGATTGGTGGACATTCCACCCCCAAACAGGAACTAATCTCAGTGATTGCTCTTCTACACAGTCAGGATACTCTACTGATTGTGTTTCCCAGGGGAACAACGGCGGATTTTTTGCTATTTGGTCTTGTAAACGACGCTTAAGAATGGCTTGAAAACGTTCTTGCACAGTAGGAATTTCTCCCAGTTGAAAGGTTTGGGGCTTTTTTCCCAAGCTGACTTCGCCAATGGTTAGGCTAACATCTTGAGATAAATGTCTACCCCGTCAATTTCCTCACATTCTAACAAGCTATACTCGTAAGTGTTGAAATTATAATTTTTCAATACCCAAGCAAGTTGATAATTTTGTCAGGATTCACAAGTCACCATTCATGGGTAGAAGCACTAGATCCGGACACTAATGAGTTACGAATTTCCCAAGCTTGTTCTAGGATCTTAAACCAACGTTTCTGTAATTGTGCCATTGACAAGCCTAAAGTCTTAGATATTTGCTCATCAGGTTTTCCTTGCTGCTTCAAATCTAAGATAGACCTTTGTTTATCATCTAACTGTGCTAGATACGTTTCCCATTGAATCGGAGTTAAACCCAAATTATTGGGTAAAGAAACTTCTAACCACTCATGCACCAATTCCCAGCGATGTAAAAGAGCAAACCGAATTAAATGATATTTAAACCGCTGCTGTAAGTAATCACGTTGCCGCGCTGTTAAACCTAAAATTGACTCAATTTCTGGGGCTGATAAATCTTGAAGACGAAGAGCAAAGTAATCAGCACAGTCAGATTGTTCTTTTTCTTCTAAATAGTCTATTAATTCAGTAATCACAACCGAGCGCAGAGTATCTTCTTCTGGTTCGGGCTGCATTGCCATAGCCGTACGTAACTTATGGATAGCTGGTTCTTCCCAAGAACCATCTGACTCACCGCTACCACCTTCAGATGCCAGTTCTATATCTACACTTGTTTCTAGAGGCTGTTGTTTGGAAAAAGTTTGCGCTCGCAGAATAATTAGCTGCTGCTGTCTTCCAGGAAGAGGAATCCGACGTTTACCATATCGTTCGGTAAATGCCATGTATTCTCCCAATTCCAATAGAGTCTGGGGGCGATAGGTCGGACCTAGTTGGTTCTCCCTTCTAAAAGCATTTAAAGCCTCCAGATAAAAACTTTGGAGAAAATCCTCAATGATTGTCAACCGCCCTTGGTAGCTTAATTGCTTGTGAGGGGGATTAATATAACGGTAAACAATGGCACTTAATGTACTGTGTAATTCTACCCTTCCACGACTTGAACCTAACTGATAGTACCGGATACACTGTTGTAACCGATGTTTAGCTAGGCTCATGGCAGAACTTTCTACAGATCCGGAAGTTTGAATGCGTTTACTTTCATTACAAATCCGCAAAACTTCGTTAGTAATTCTCACTGATACATCGTGACAATTTTTCTCCGAAGCCTTCGTTGACTGTTGAAGTTCCCTAAATAGGAATTGAAAGATGACCTCCACGCTGATAGAAATTTTCCCCTGAGTAGTTGCGATTGCTGTTGAATTCATAGTCCCAGTTCTCAAAAAGACCCTAACATACTTTGGACACGACTTGTTAGACTTTGGACAATAGCTTTATGGTTTTTGTGTACAAGTCAAACGCAAACCAATTTACATTGAAGATGTGGCTGCCAAATAATATTGAACTTGTGAATCCCAATTTGGTGGGATATTTTCTTGCTGATGTTTTAGCCATTATCCAAAAATCATTTACAACTCATGATGGATTTAGAAGCACAAATTCAATTGCTGATAGACAATGCACCCCAGGATGGCATGACACCACAAATTATGGTATCAATCGCTCCTGTATTAATTGCTATTGCCCAGAAGTTAAATCACTGCCAATACTTTATTCTCCAAAATTATGAGCAGGATTGGGTTTTAACTACATTGAGCAACCGCGCAAATCCAGGAATAGAAAAGCAAGTTATTTACGCTTTCCCTACCATACAAGATGTTTCCCTAATCTCAGATGCTGGGCGTGACCCTCACTTGCTGCCAACCCTCATGGATGTTATCCAAATTTTATTTCAGTTATTAGCTCTCAAACCAGTACACAGCATAGTTTTTATCGAAACATCAGGAAATATAACAAATAGTGTAGAAGTGCGGCGTTCTGAGCTAGAAAGTCTGATTCAGCAACGATTACAACAATTTAAAGGCAAAAAAACAGTTCCTCCCAATATTGACTGAATATGTACTAAGTCGGCTTTACTAGAAAAATTTAGGGCGATTTCAGATTTGGGATTTTGGAGATTAAATCTCCTCAATCCCAAATTTATTTAGGCAATATTGGGAGGAACTGTTTTTTTGCCTTTAAATTGTT
>JANMGZ010000079.1:0-2654 GCA_031374905.1 Dolichospermum sp. OTE_70_metabat_362_sub | reverse complement strand
CCCATACTCAACCGTTGTTACTTTTGATCCCCATCCCCATGAGTTTTTTACAGGACTTCCCCGTGATTTGTTAACACCACTGGATGAAAAAGTTGAACAATTGCGATCGCTTGGGGTAGAACAATTGGTACTATTACCTTTTGATAGAGAATTATCTGCCCTTTCCCCTGAAGAATTTGTAGATAAAATTCTTGTTCAACAACTGCAATGTCAAAAAATTAGTGTTGGACAAGACTTTTGCTTTGGTAAAAAGCGGATGGGTACTGCTCAAGATTTGCAAATACTCGCCGCAAAATATAATATACCTGTGACGATAGTTCCTATACAAACTGATACAGATAATTTTTCCGCAGCAGATGATACTCGCATCAGTACCTCATTAATTCGGGAAAGTTTGGCAGCTGGTGATATTCAAAAAGCAAATCGTCTTTTAGGAAGACCTTACAGCCTCACAGGTGTAGTAGTGACAGGTCAAAAATTAGGGAGAACTATCGGCTTTCCTACTGCCAATATCCAACTACCAAGAGATAAATTTTTACCTCATTATGGAGTTTATGCTATTGAGGTGATCATTCATAACGAAACTTCAGATATCTCTCCTCCTCAGCATTTCGGAGTAATGAATATCGGCAATCGTCCTACAGTTAATGGTATAGATACCCGTGTAGAAGTACATTTGTTAGATTGGTCTGGTGATTTGTACGGAAAAAATTTGCTGGTACAGCTAGTAAAATTTTTGCGCCCCGAACAAAAATTTCTTTCCTTAGAAGCCCTGAAAAACCAAATTCAACTAGACTGTACAGCAGCTCAAGAAATTTTTAATTCCTAATGCTAAGGTGAGAATGTTCAGTGGGAATACTGTAGAAAAGGCTAAAGTATTAAAAGTATAAACTTAAAACTAAAGGGCGGTTAGAAACCGCGTCTACATGAGCAAAACCTACCTCCGTGGGTTTAAAACTATTAACTATAGTGAAACACGACATGATCAAGGATTTTGTTGGGTTTCGTTCTTCAACCCAACCTACCATAGAAGTAGATTAGTGTTAAAAATAGTGATTGAGATAGTTTTGCATTCTAAAATCCTTTTTACACTTCATAATTCCTTATATATTTCCCCCTAGGTACTGCATGAGAGAAAAAATTGACGCTTTAACACAAAATTTGGCTCGTACCATCGTTGGTAAACATGAAGCCATTCGCTTAGTGATAGTAGCTTTGCTTAGTGGTGGTCATGCTTTATTAGAAGATGTTCCCGGTGTTGGTAAAACTCTTTTAGCTAAATCTCTAGCTCGTTCTGTAGATGGCAAATTTCAACGCTTACAATGTACTCCTGACTTACTTCCTACAGATATCACTGGTACAAATATTTGGAATCCTCAAAGCGGCGAGTTTACATTTTTGCCAGGTCCCATATTTGCTAACGTGCTACTAACTGACGAAATCAACCGCGCTACACCTCGTACCCAGTCAGCTTTGCTAGAAGTCATGGAAGAACATCAGGTAACAGTTGATGGTGTTTCTCGTCTAGTTCCTCAGCCATTCTTTGTGATTGCTACCCAAAATCCGATTGAGTACCAGGGGACGTTTCCCCTCCCAGAAGCCCAAATGGACCGGTTTATGCTGTCTTTGAGTTTGGGTTATCCTTCTGAATCAGAAGAAATGGAAATGCTCCAAAATCTGCAAGCAGGTTTAAAAGTTGCTGATTTACAACCTTGTATTACTTTAGAAGAAGTACAGAGATTACGCCAAGCTTGCTCCCAAGTCAAGGTAGAAGCATCTTTGCAACAATACATTTTGGAATTGGTGCGGACGACTAGACAGGATGAAGAAATCACTCTTGGTGTGAGTCCCCGTGGTAGTGTGGCGTTACAAAAAGCTTCCCAAGCCTTGGCTTTTATCTTAGGTAGAGAATATGCTCTTCCTGATGATGTCAAGTTTCTCGCACCGCACGTTCTTTGTCATCGTCTGATTCCGAGAGGGGGACGAAATGCTAAAACTATAGTTGAACGGTTATTGCGATCTGTGCCTATTCCTTAATATAAAATAGCATGGGAGGTAGATCCTCCCAAAAAGTATTTATTTCTATTCTAAAATTGAGTGTTGAGATATGGTTTTTCCACATTTATTGTATTTAACAAATAATATTGACCTATGCAAAAAATTATAATTAATAACTTTGGTGCAATTCAAAATGCAGAAATTGAAGTCAATAAAATATTAATTTTGATTGGTGAACAAGCCAGTGGTAAAAGCACTATTGCTAAACTGATTTATTTTTTCAAATCACTAAGAGATGATTTATTTAGTCAAATATATCAGGATACGTAGAAGGATTATTTTGATATTACGTCTGACCTTATATTTCCTATAAGAGATAAATTTTACGATTTTTTGGTTCTACATTTCACTTACTTGATTTTGAAATAACATTTTATTATAACATTGAGGAAGATAAATACTTAACCTTAACCCTTAATGATAAGAAAAAACTAAATTCTCGATTTAGTGATAATCTAGTGTGTTAATTTTAACAAATAAACCAGGGATTTCCTTCATGCAGAAAGTATGATAGAAAAAAAGAATGTCTGAAAGCCCATAAAAAGGTTTTAGGGAAACAAAACAAGCAAAATGAAGGTAATAGGAGAATGGAAGGA
>JANMGZ010000077.1:0-5877 GCA_031374905.1 Dolichospermum sp. OTE_70_metabat_362_sub | reverse complement strand
CACCGATATATATTCCTAATGACCGAGCTGTTTGGACTAAATCACCGTTAGGATCAACAAGTGAAGGATTCTTATCTATAACATCTTGAATCGGGAAAGTGGCAACTCGTCCATTTTGCCAAGCTAACATTTGATCATATTTATTTTGGGCAATTAAATCAACTGCTACTTTACCAAACATGGTAGCCGTGAGACGGTCTAAAGCTGAGGGTATACCACCACGCTGAATATGTCCTAATACAGAAACTCTAGTATCAATCAGATGATGACTACAATTAGCAATTTTTTCGGCAATATATTGACCTTGACCACATTTAGCAGTAGTAGAAATAGAAGGATTATCAGCATCTTCCAAACAAGGAGATATCCCTTCAGCAACAACAATAATGGCAAACTTTTTTTGCCAGCAATTTCGTAATTCTGTAAGATGATCACACATACCCTGAATAGTATAGGGAACTTCAGGAATTAAAATCACATCAGCGCCCCCAGCAATCCCTGAGTATAATGCCAAATGTCCGGCATTGCGTCCCATAACTTCGATAATCATTACCCGGTCATGACTAGCAGCAGTAAATATGAGACGATTAATAGCATCAACAATTGTATTAACTGCCGTATCAAAACCGATTGAACGTTCTGTAAAAGCGACATCATGATCAATAGTTTTAGGAATAGCAACTAAATTCCAATTACCTAAAACTGCTAATTGATGAATAATATTTAAACTACCATCTCCACCGATAGCAATTAAAGCATCTAAACCGATAGCTGCATAACTGGCTAATATTTCATTAGCATGGGCTAAAGTATCCCCTTTATTAATACTACCTAAAATCGTTCCTCCCATATTTAACAGAGGGTCAATTCCGCGCAAATCCCAACCGTGTATACTTAATGGCACAGTTTTCCGTTCTAGCAAACCTTGAGTAGCGTAAGGAATACCCACTACTTCCCAATCATAAGTCCGTGTTGCATGACTCACAGCAGCGCGAATCACACAATTTAGACCAGGACAGTCACCACCACTGGTAAGAATACCGATACGTTTTTTCATAAGTCAGGAGGTAGGGGCGCAGGGCCTGCGCCCAGTCACGAGTCAGGGGGGGAGAAAGAGGAAAAAAGAAAGAAAAAAGAAAGAAAGAAGAAAAGAATATTTTCTCCAGACTATTTGGCTAAGACGGTATATAAATTCTACCCAAATCTGGATTATAGGTTTGCAAAGCTTTCATATATTGAGCGCGTTCAAAAGCACTAGGATTTGGACATTTTAACTGACTCATACTACCTTGCATTTGTTTGACAGATTCATATTCATGTGTTTTCATCCATTCCTGCAAGTCTTTTTCTAAACACTGAATATGATCAATACCCTCTCGTAATAATACAGAACACAACATAGTTACATTTGCGCCTACCATCAACATTTTGATCACATCATGGGCATTGTGAATACCGCTAGTTGCAGCTAAACTACCTTGAATATGACCATAAAGAATTGCTATCCAGCGCAAGGGTAAACGCATGGCTTGGGCGGTACTTAAAAGTACGTGAGGTTCTACTTCTAAATTTTCTAAATTAATATCTGGTTGATAAAACCGATTAAATAATACTAAACCATCAGCCCCAACATGATCTAAACGTTTAGCGATATTTGCAGTATTAGTAAAATAGGGACTGAGTTTTACGGCTACAGGAATAGTGACAGCAGCTTTAACAGATGTGAGAATATCAAGATAATTTTGTTCAATTTCTGTACTTGTTAAATCTGGATCTGTAGACACATAATAAATATTTAATTCTAGTGCTGATGCTCCTGCTTCTTGCATGAGTTTACCATATTTTGTCCAACCACCCAAAGAAGAACCGTTCAAACTAGCAATAATAGGAATATCTACTTTTTCCTTAGCTTTGCGAATATGGTCTAAATATTCTTCTGGTCCTACCCGGAAATTAGTGATATCTGGGAAATAGCTTAAAGCTTCAGCAAAACTTTCTGTACCATAAGTTAGATGATGATGCAGTTCATATTTTTCTAAAGTTAATTGTTCCTCAAATAGTGAGTGCATAACAACAGCACTTGCACCTGCATCTTCCATTAACCTAATATTATCAATATCTTCTGAAAGTGGGGAAGCTGAAGGAACTAAAGGAGACTTTAATTCTAAGCCTAAATATGTGGTAGTTAAGTTCATAAATTTGGTGATTGGGTAATTTTTTTCTTTCTTCTGACTGGGCGCAGTCCCTGCGCCCCTACGTGCTGATTTCATTTTCTGGCGGCTAAATATTGATACATTTGCCAACGAGTGTTAACGTCTGCTTGGGCTTCTTTTAAAAGTTCTTTTGCCGTTTCTGGATTAATTTTAGTTAACATCTTAAAACGGTTTTCCATGTACATGGAATTTTCTATTGGTATTCTTGGCGTGCGAGAATCAAGTTGTAAGGGGTTTAATCCTTTTTGCACAAGGTCGGGGTGATAGCGATATAATAACCAGCGTCCAGAGTCTACAGCGGCTTTTTGATTTTGCATGGCTGTACTCATGTTGATACCGTGAGCAATACAATGACTGTAGGCAATAATTAATGATGGACCATCGTAAGCTTCAGCTTCTAAGAAAGTTTTTAGGGTTTGCTCATCTTTTGCGCCCATTGCTACACTAGCAACATAAACGTTACCGTAAGTCATAGCGATTAAACCTAAGTCTTTTTTAGTTGTAGGTTTACCACCTGCGGCAAATTTTGCTACTGCACCTTTAGGAGTAGATTTGGACATTTGACCACCAGTATTAGAATAAACTTCTGTGTCTAATACCAAAATATTGACGTTGCGGCCACTAGCAATTACATGATCTAATCCACCATAACCAATATCATACGCCCAACCGTCACCACCAATTATCCAAACACTTTTTTTCACTAAATAATCAGCTAAGGATTGAAGATTTTTGAACGCAGATAGACGCTGATTAACGCTGATATTATCCTCTTCTATCTGCGTTAATTTGCGTTCATCTGCGGTAATAATTTTCTCTAATTTTCTTTTAAGAATTACCACCCGTTCTCGTTGTTCATAAATATCCGATTCGTCTTTTTGTTCAGCGTTGAGAATTGCGGTAACTAAAGTTTCTCCGATTTGGGGTGCGAGTTGTTGAAGGAAATAAGCGGCAAATTCCGCTTGTTTATCTATGGAAACGCGGAAACCTAAGCCAAATTCGGCGTTATCTTCAAATAAGCTATTTGACCATGCTGGACCCCTACCTGCGGCGTTTTTTGTCCAAGGTGTTGTGGGTAAGTTACCACCATAGATGGATGAACAACCGGTGGCGTTGGCGACTATCATGCGATCGCCAAATAATTGTGTTACTAGTTTAATATAGGGTGTTTCTCCACATCCGGCACAAGCACCAGAAAACTCAAATAACGGTTCTTGCATTTGTTGTTGGTTAATATGATTTAATTGCAAATTCCGTCTATCTGGGTTAGGAAGATTTAAAAAGAAATCCCAATTTTCTCGTTCTTGTTCCCGCAATGGTTTTTGTAGTTCCATATTAATGGCTTTTTTGCGCGGTTCGGCTTTATTTTTGGCAGGACAAACATCAACGCAAATACCACAACCGGTACAATCTTCTGCTGCTACTTGAATGGTAAACTTTAAATCATGCCAATCGTGTTCTTTTGCATTTGCACTTTTGAAAGTTGCGGGGGCATTTTCTAATTGTTCTGGTGCATATACTTTACTCCGAATCACACTATGAGGACACACCATGACGCATTTACCACATTGAATACAAACGTCAGGGTCCCAAACAGGAATTTCTTCAGCAATATTGCGTTTTTCCCATTTAGATGTTCCCGTAGGATATGTACCATCTATTGGTAATGCACTCACAGGTAAATCATCACCTTCACGGGCGATCATTTTACCTAAAACATTACGGACAAATGCGGGTGCATAATCAGGAATAGATGATAGTTGAGTATTATTCTGTTCTCTGTTTTCTGTTCCCCGTTCTTTAATTTCATACAAATTATCCAAGGTTTTATCAACTGCTTGAATATTCATTTGTACGATTTCTTCGCCTTTTTTACCGTAGGTTTTGCGAATAGATTTTTTAATTTCCTCTATGGCTTCTTCTCTTGGTAAAACACCGGAAACAGCAAAGAAACAAACCTGCATAACTGTGTTAATATGTCCACCCATACCCGCTTCACGAGAGACTTTGTAGGCATTGATAACATAGAATTTGAGATTTTTGTTAATTATCTCTGTTTGCATTGGAGGAGGTAATTTATCCCAAATTTCATCTTTATGAGAATGTGAATTTAGTAAAAAAGTGCCACCAAAAATAATATCTTTTAATATCGGGAATTTTTCTACAAAGTCCCATTGATGACAAGCGATAAAGTTAGCTTTAGTGATTAAATAGGTCGAACGGATTGGTTGAGAACCAAAGCGCAAATGAGAAATTGTTACAGAACCAGATTTTTTAGAATCGTAAACAAAATAACCTTGGGCATAATTATCTGTTTCTTCTCCAATAATTTTGATGCAGTTTTTATTTGCTCCTACTGTACCATCTGCACCTAAACCATAGAAAATTGCCCTAACTGTGTGATCATCTTCAATATTAAATTCGGGATTATATTCTAAACTGGTGTGAGTGACATCATCGTTAATGCCGATGGTAAAATTATTTTTGGGTATGGACAAATCTAAATTATCAAATACCGCTTTGACCATTGCTGGGGTAAATTCTTTGGATGATAAACCATATCTTCCCCCCACAACTTTAATATTGTAAAGTTGGTTTTCTGCCAAAGCTGTAATCACATCCATATATAATGGTTCACCAATTGCCCCTGGTTCTTTTGTTCTATCTAAAACGGCAATTTTGCGGGTAGTTTGGGGCAGAGAATCAATAAATTTTTGGGTAGCAAAGGGACGATATAATCTAACTTTGATAACTCCGACTTTTTCCCCTTGTTGATTGAGATAATCTACGGTTTCATGGACTGTTTCACAACCAGAACCCATGAGGATAATTATTTTTTCTGCTTCTGAATGTCCATGATAATCAAATAATTTATATTCTCTCCCACTCATTACGGCAAATTCATCCATTACCTGTTGAGTAATATCTGGACAAGCTAAATAAAAGGAATTGACTGTTTCCCGTGCTTGGAAATAAACATCAGGATTTTGTGCCGTCCCTCGTAATACCGGGTTATCAGGTGTTAAAGCCCGTGAACGATGGGCAATTACTAACTCTATGGGAATAAATTTTTGTAAGTCTTCAGTAGTTAATATGGCGATTTTATCTATCTGATGGGAGGTGCGAAAACCATCAAAAAAATGTAGAAAAGGGATACGAGATGCTAAAGTTGCCTTTGTGGAAATTAGGGCAAAGTCATGGGCTTCTTGCACAGAAGCAGCGCACAACATCGCAAAACCGGTACTTCTTGCAGCCATGACATCACTATGATCTCCAAAAATGGAGAGGGCTTGGGCAGCGAGCGACCTCGCCGCAATATGAAATACTGTAGGTGTAAGTTCACCGGCAATTTTGTACATATTTGGCAACATTAACATCAATCCCTGAGATGCTGTAAATGTGGTTGTTAGTGAACCCGTTTGCAAAGCCCCATGTACAGCCCCCGCAACCCCCAGGGCTGTTTCATTCCCTAAACCAGGTAAAATTGCAAGGGTGGATGAGGAGAAAAATCATGAGTGCTGGTCTAGTGTGTTAATTTTAACAAATAAACCAGGGATTTCCTTCATGCAAAAAGTATGATAGAAAAAAAGAATGTCTGAAAGCCCATAAAAAGGTTTTAGGGAAACAAAACAAGCAAAATGAAGGTAATAGGAGAATGGAAGGA
>JANMGZ010000074.1:0-5625 GCA_031374905.1 Dolichospermum sp. OTE_70_metabat_362_sub | reverse complement strand
TCCTTCCATTCTCCTATTACCTTCATTTTGCTTGTTTTGTTTCCCTAAAACCTTTTTATGGGCTTTCAGACATTCTTTTTTTCTATCATACTTTTTGCATGAAGGAAATCCCTGGTTTATTTGTTAAAATTAACACACTAGGCAGGATCTACCATTGCCCACACAGATGAGCAAGCAATAGTTTGGCATTCGTTGGATATCTCCCAGGCGATCGCCCGCCTAAAAACTGATCCGGATACAGGTTTGAGCGATGCTACAGCAACATACTTACTGACAAATGTAGGTGCGAACGAACTCACAGGCAAAAAAGGCAAAGCTTGGTGGTTAAAATTCTTACTTCAATTTAACCAACCATTGCTAATTATTTTGTTGTGTGCTGGTTTGGTAAAGGCACTAACAGGCAGTTTTGTGAACGCTGGAGTGATTTGGGGTGTTACCACAACCAACGCCATCATTGGATTTGTGCAAGAATCAAAAGCCGAAGGGGCGATCGCTGCCTTAGCCAAAGCCATTACCACAGAGGCAACAATTATCCGTGATAGTCAGAAAATACGCATTCCTTCCCGTGATTTAGTTCCCGGAGATATTGTTTTATTAATATCCGGCGATAAAGTTCCAGCAGATTTACGGTTAATTCAAGTTAAAAATTTACAAATAGACGAATCTGCTTTAACTGGTGAATCAGTCGCCGTCGAAAAAAATATCCATATTTTAAAGCCAGACACCCCTCTCGCAGAAAGAAAAAACATGGCTTATGCGGGTGGTTTTGTCACCTTTGGGCAAGGTATGGGTGTGGTAGTAGAAACGGGTAATAATACTGAAACTGGGCGTATTTCCCAGTTAATGGTGCAACATACAGATATTGCCACCCCTTTAACCAGGAAATTTGACAAATTTAGTCAAAATTGGTTGTATTTTGTTTTAGGTTTAGCAACCCTCTGTTTTGCAGTCGGATTAAGTTTTCGAGGCTTTCAAGAAGCTTTAGAAGCTGCGGTAGCGTTAACAGTCAGCGCCATTCCTGAAGGCTTACCCGCAGTTGTCACAGTTACCTTAGCTATTGGTGTTTCCCGCATGGCGAAACGCAACGCCATTATTCGCAAATTGCCAGCAGTGGAAACCTTGGGTAGTGCCACTGTCATCTGTTCCGATAAAACCGGCACATTGACAGAAAACCAAATGACGGTACAAGCTATCTATACGGGAGGACACCAATATACAGTTACTGGTGTTGGTTATGCACCTACAGGGGAAATTTTGAGAGATGAAAAACCTATTGATTTGAATCAGGCTAAAAGTTTACAAGAATCCTTGATTGCTGGATTATTGTGTAACGATTCCCAAATAGACAACAAAAACGGTAGGTGGGTAGTTATGGGAGATCCTACTGAAGGGGCGTTAATCGCAGCAGCAAATAAAACAGGTTTAAATCAGACTATTATTAACCAAAAAATGCCCAAGTTGGATGGGATTCCCTTTGAATCAGATTATCAGTATATGGCGACTTTGCACGCCACACCCCAAGGTAATACCATTTATGTCAAGGGTTCGGTGGAAGCAATTATACAACGTTGTAGCTTGATGGTGAATAGTGATGGACAATCCCGCCCCTTAGATTGTTTAGAAACATTAAAACAAACCAGCATTGAGCGCGAAGTTAATATTATGGCACGCCAAGGCTTACGGGTGTTAGCTTTAGCAAAAAAACAAGTTAGCGATCAACAAAATACTGTAGATCATCCAGATATTGCGAATGGGTTGATTTTCTTAGGTTTGCAAGGGATGATTGATCCTCCCCGTGAAAGTGCGATTAAGGCAGTACAAGCTTGCCAAGCGGCAGGAATTCAGGTAAAAATGATTACGGGAGATCATGCGGTAACAGCACAAGCGATCGCCCGGCGGATGGGAATCAATAAAAACGGCTCAGTTCTCGCCTTCACAGGGACAGAATTGGCGAAAATGGACAAAACCGAACTCGCTCAAGTCGCTGAAGAAGGTGTAGTATTTGCCCGTGTTGCCCCAGAACAAAAGCTACGGTTAGTTGAAGCATTGCAATCAAGAGGCGAAGTCGTCGCCATGACTGGAGATGGAGTCAATGACGCACCCGCATTAAAACAGGCAGATATCGGTATTGCTATGGGAGGCGCTGGTACAGAAGTTGCTAAAGAAGCAGCGGATATGCTGCTAACTGATGATAATTTTGCCTCCATTGAAGCGGCGGTGGAAGAAGGGCGAGCAGTTTACAAAAATTTATTGAAAGCGATTTGCTTTATTTTACCTGTCAATGGTGGGGAATCAATGACGATTTTGATTAGTACATTATTGGCGAGAGATTTACCGATTTTATCTCTACAAGTTCTCTGGCTAAATATGTTAAATTCTATCACCATGACAGTACCTTTGGCTTTTGAGCCGAAAGCGCCAAATGTCATGCAACAATCTCCCCGTCATCCCAATGAACCCTTGCTTTCTGGAAGTCGTATCGGGCGAATTTTGGCAATTTCTCTGTTTAACTGGATTGTGATATTTGGGGTTTTTGAATACATCCGCCAAACAACAGGGAATATTAATTTAGCTCGGACAATGGCAATTAACTCTCTCATTGCAGGACGAATATTTTATTTATTGAGCATTAGTCAATTAATACCCAATTTGATTGCTAAAATGGATGGGACAATTCAAGAAAATGTCGATGTTCCCGCAATTGGTTTTGGCATTATGGGAGCGATTCTTTTACAGATTGTTTTTGCTCATGTACCATTGATTAATAATGTTTTTGAAACTGCACCTTTGAGTTTAAATCAATGGTTATTCTGTCTAGCTGTGGGTTCACCGATGATTATTTGGTCGGCAGTTGTGAATCGTTTTGATCCTCCAAATTAATTAAGGGGCTTTCCCAAAAACGCAAACAAGAGTGCAATTCTTGTCAGTCAAGGATTTCAGATCAGATTTTGTGTAATTAATTTTGTCCGATTAGTTAGCGGAATTATTATAGGGTGCGTTAGTCAGAGCATAACGCACCTAACCTATTTTTTACACATTAAATCGGAATAATAGGACATCTCCTTCTTGGACAATATACTCCTTACCTTCACTTCTGACCAAGCCTTTTTCCTTGGCTGCACTCATTGAACCATGTGTGACTAAATCATTATAAGCCACTGTTTCTGCGCGAATAAATCCCCGTTCAAAATCAGAGTGAATAACTCCTGCGGCTTGGGGTGCAGACATTCCGGCATTAATTGTCCAAGCGCGGGTTTCTTTGGGTCCACAGGTGAAATAAGTCCGCAAACCTAAAAGAGTGTAAGTTGCCCGAATCAAGGATTTTAGCCCACCTTCTTTGACACCTAAAGATTCGAGAAAATCAGCTTTATCTGCTTCTGCTAATTCCACTAATTCAGCTTCTACTTGGGCGGAAACAATGACAACTTGGGCATTTTCGACCGCAGCAACTTCTCGAACTTTTTCGACAAAATCATTACCTGTGGCTAAGTCTTCTTCAGAAACATTAGCAGCGTAGATAATTGGTTTATTGGTAAGTAGTCCTAAGCCTTTAATAATTTCCAATTCTTCAGCATTTAAACCAACTTGACGGACAGATTTACCTGCATTTAAAGCGGCGGCTAATTTTTCCAGAATTTCTACTTCAACCTGGGCATCTTTGCTAGTGCGTGCGAGTTTACGACTTCTATCAATACGTTTTTCAATTTGAAATAAATCTGATAAACCAAGTTCTAAATTAATGATTTCAATATCTCGCGCTGGGTCAACAGAACCGGCTACGTGAATGATATCATCGTTTTCAAAACAACGGACAACATGAACTATGGCATCAACTTCTCGAATGTGAGATAAAAATTGATTACCCAGTCCTTCTCCTTGACTTGCGCCTTTTACCAAACCGGCAATATCAACAAATTCAACACGAGCGGGTACTATTTGTACTGAAGTAGCAATTTTTGCCAAAACGTTTAATCGGTCATCTGGGACACTGACCATGCCAACATTCGGTTCAATGGTGCAAAATGGGAAATTAGCGGCTTCAGCCTTAGCATTAGCCACTACAGCGTTAAATAAAGTAGATTTTCCGACGTTGGGAAGTCCGACAATTCCGGCTCTTAGCATTGTAGATTTTAGATTTTGGTTTCAATTATCCACTATAAAGATAATTCAAACAGGTTGATAAATAGTTTGGGGAATGTGAGCAACGCAAAAGAGGGAAATAAACTTCGTCCAAGTTGAGAATTGGAGTTTTTCCCAAGCGAACAGGGAACAGAAAAATTAGTTGTGTAATTGATTATGTCCCATTACTGGGATTATTTCCTTATCTATGTAGATTTAAGCTATTGTGCGATCGCTAGTGTCAAGACGGTTGATGAAATGTTTCGACAATAACTGTATTTTACTCGGAAAACTTTTAGATAGAAGCATTACAAGCTATATGCAGGTTATAATTCTTTTTGCGGAGCAACTTTACAAAAATTTATGAGTAATCCCCTTGTGCAAGCCTTTTTCGTAGGTAGAGCAGTAGCTGAAGTGATTAATGAGCGTGTAGAAGTCGCCTTGACTGATGCTTTGAGTGAACTGGGCAAATTTGATGCTGAAACTAAAGAGCAACTACGCCAGTTTACAGAAGAAGTAATGGCACGAGCTAATCGAGCAGCAGAATCCTCTGCAACTGGAACAACCCCAAATAGCTCATCTGGTGGAGATTCAGTGGATTTACAAACTGAAATTGACGAATTAAGAGCAGAAATTGCTTTATTAAGAAGTGAATTACAGAAGCATCGTAATGCTGCAAAATAGTTAATAGGTAATGGGTAATTGTCAATTGTCAATTGTCAATTGTCAATTTTCCCCCTATCCCAACTTAGATGACTCCGTAATAAGCCGACGGTATAAAAAAAATATGGAACAAGGTTACTCAGACAAAGCATACCGTTGGAATCAGGAAAAATACTCTAGCAAACGCCGCTTTGTGGATATTTGGTCTTTTGTCTTGACCTTGATGTTCAAAATTTGGCGCTACAACAAAGCTTGGAGTTACTCCGGTGGTGTAACAGAAGCCAAGCAAGCAGCTAGACGTAAAGCCCAAGCAATCTGGATTAGAACTACGTTTTTAGATTTGGGTCCGACTTTTATTAAAGTGGGACAATTGTTTTCGACTCGTGCTGATATTTTCTCTGCTGAATATGTAGACGAATTATCTAAGTTACAAGATAGAGTCCCAGCATTCAGTTATGAACAAGTTGAAGGCATTATTGAACAGGAATTAGGTAAAGAAATTTCCGCCCTGTTTCAAGATTTTGAACCTGTTCCCCTGGCTGCTGCTAGTTTAGGTCAAGTCCACAAAGCTATTTTATATACTGGTGAGTCCGTAGTTGTCAAAGTGCAACGCCCTGGACTTAAAAAACTGTTTGAAATTGATTTAGGCATTCTTAAAGGTATTGCTCGCTACTTTCAAAACCATCCCAAATGGGGACGGGGTAGAGATTGGATGGGTATATATGAAGAATGTTGTCGCATTCTTTGGGAAGAAATTGATTATCTAAATGAAGGACGCAATGCCGATACTTTTCGCCGGAATTTTCGCCTTTATGATTGGGTGAAAGTGCCGAGAGTTTATTG
>JANMGZ010000030.1:0-15652 GCA_031374905.1 Dolichospermum sp. OTE_70_metabat_362_sub | reverse complement strand
TTACCTCACTCCCGAATTATGATTCACCAACCTTCTGGGGGAACTCGCGGACAAGCTTCTGATATCGAAATTGAAGCTAGAGAAATTCTGCGAATTCGGAGTCAGTTAAATCAAATTTATGCTGATAACACTACTCAACCTTTAAGCAAGATTGAAAAAGACATGGATCGTGACTTTTTTATGTCTGCTCAAGAGGCTAAGGAATACGGTTTAATTGATCGTGTGATTGAAGAACGTATTTAGTTAGATAATACAAAATAATTCAAAATTCAAGATATAAAGTTCAAAAGCATGAATTATTGATTTTGAATTTTTAATTTTGAATTTTGAATTGGAGCGCAGCGACATGGATTTTGAAGATTATTACCGGATATTAGGTTTAAGGTCGGGAGCTTCTTTTGCTGATATTAAAGCGTCCTATCGCCGATTGGTACAGCAATATCATCCTGATATCAACCCCAATGATCTCAAAGCGAAAGACAAATTTATTGCGGTGACTGAGGCTTATAAATTTCTCCAAACTGTATTACCACCAGAGGAAATTAAGTCACAGCCTAGTCAGGTAAAAACTAATGTTTCTAAGGCTACAGAAGTTAAAACTCAACCAGCAGCAGCAAAAACAACGGTTACATCTCAACCACCCAATTTAGAGGACATAGAACAACGGTTAAAATGGAAAACTTATGAACAGTTGCAGCGATTTTTACAGGAAAGACGTTTTCCCCAAGCGATCGCTTTAGCAGAGGCTTTACTAGCACGTTTACCAGCAGATGCGGAAGTGCGTCAATGGTTAGCGATCGCTTATCAAATCTGGGGAAGAGCTTTAATTACGGAAAAACAACTGCCAAAAGCCAGAATTTATCTGAAAAAAGCTTTAAAAACTGACCCATATAATAAAGCTTTGTGGAATGAGGTACAGCAGGATTTTCAACGTTTGGGATTGAAGCTTTAGTTAATTGGTAATGGGTAATTGGTAATTGGTGATTGGTGATTGGTGATTGGTAAGAGTTTATTATTCATTCTTTATTTTTGAATTGTTTATTTCTCAGCATGAATATAATCTACAAAATAGAATTTAGGGATGAGGGGATACCAGTGTTGAAAAAAGTTCAATTGTTCTGTCATTGTTCCTGGGTTTTTAATTAAATAAGTAAGTTTATCCTATTGTTTGCTATAAATTAAGTATATAAAAAATGTGACAAAATTTATTATGTCTAATTCAAAAATTACTGTAACAGTAAAGTTATTTGCTATTTATCAAGAAGTTTATGGTGTGAATGAGTTAGTTTGGGATTTTCCTGATGGTACAACAGTTCAAGCTGTGTGTGATCGCTTAATTACTCAACACCCAAAATTAAGCAAATGGCGAGAAATAACCCGCTTTGGTGTTAATTTACAATTTGTTGAACCAGATACCATTCTCCAAAATGGTGATGAGGTGGTTTTAATTCCGCCAGTAAATGGTGGTTAATGAGGATATAAGTAGGTGAACGGGAAAAAACCAAAATATGTAACGAAAAGTAAAGTTGCCTAAAACCTGTTCCCTGTTCCCTTGTCATAACGACAATTTTTAATGCCAACCTACTTATTCAAATACATTAAAAATAAATTAAATATGATTAAGTTAATTTTTACAACAATTTTAATACTTTTCTTGACAGCTTGTACTAGTATTGCCTTATTGCCGACACCGGAGTTAGTGCAAAAAGCGATCGCACTCCAACTAGAACAAACCCAACAGCAACTTAACCAACAGCTAGATTTAAACTTCCAAAAGTTTAATATTCAGCGGATATCAATTACTCAACAACAACCCCTCACCATTGAAAACCTACCAGCTTACCGAGTCCAGGGAAATTATGATTTTACAGTAAAATTACCAAAACGCAGTTTTAAACAAGTTGAAAAACCCTTTGAAGTTTATCTACAAATTCAGCAAGAAGGTAAAAGTTGGCGGTTATTAATACCCGAAAAAAACCGTCAAAATCCTCAAGCAAAATGGCATAGTTACTTAATTCTTTAAATGAATCATTCGTGATTATGCTAAGAATCTTATCAAAGATATAAAATAATTTTATACCTTAATTTTATGTATGTGTACTAAATTAAATGTACATTAACTGATATTGTCAATATTTTAACTGCATTAAAAAATATATCAATATCAGATTCAATCTATGATGTATGGTGGTTTCAGGTTAGACTCTTAAATATATGGGAAAAAAATACTTCTTTCCTTAATTATTGTAAAATTCACTTAACAAACAAAGATTCAGTTTGAAAAAGTGCCATCTAATACAAAGGAGAAATAAAAGTGACAGAAAATAATCAGGATCAGAGTGGTAATACTGAAGAAGGTTCTCAGGGAACAATCATAGTGGCTGGAATGCGTCCCATTACCACCGGGACTTTACAAGTCGTTGATACCTACAACTCAATGGGAATTCGTCCCATAGGTGCAAACACATTCCAAGTGGTTGATAGTATTAACTTGTCTGGTATTCGTCCCATTGGTGCCAGTGCTTTGGTGATTACGGAAAACTATTCTGTATTTGGTAATCGGCCAATGGCCCCAAATACATTTGATGATTCCGAAATTTTGATGGGTTTTCTAGATTAGTTACATTCTCAATATTATTATCATATCAAATTCAACCTGGTTTTATCAATAAACTAGGTTGTTTTATTAGAAAAATTGTCAAAAGATCCCCAACTTCTTTTATTTATTGTATCCGCAAATTATAAATTAATATCAAAAGTCGGGGATCTTATCATTACCAATCACTGATGTTAAAAAAGTAGTAGTTTAATTATGCCAAAATCCCCAATTTTATCAACATCTTTAAACTTTCAAGCAGATTATCCATGTCCAGTATGTCGCGTTGGTAAAATTTCTCAAATGTTGATGATGGAAGCGATGTCTTGTGATTTTTGCAACGAAATTTTTACAGTCAACTTAGAACTACAACAAGTTAAAATGCCTTCTCGAGAACCGCCTTTAGTTTGGCATTGGCATGGATTGCGCTGGACGCAAGCACGGTTAGGAAATATGGAATTAGGTTGGGGTTATGGTTTATCTGCAATTGCTTTTGTGATTTTACCAACTACTTTAATAGGGATTACAGCATATTATTTTCCCCCTCATTCTCATGTTCCTTTTTCATGGATTCCATCTATTTGGACGGTGCTAACTTTTTTATCACACTTGGGAATTATTGTTTGGATTTTTATTGAAGTTTATCAAATTCCTATTGTGTCATATTTACGGGCTATAACTCGTTGGCAAAATAGATTAATTAGATAGAAAAGTTATGACTTCTATTAATTTTTAATTCCTCCCTGGGGTACTAGCAAAATTCCCTCATCATCTGCTAATAAATTGTGTGCTGCTTCTAGCATAGATGGCATGATATCTTTTAAATCTTCCCGATTATTTAAGTAAGTTTTCAAAGCTGACATGGGGTCAATACTGCTACTTGCAGTTAATTCAGGAATACGCGGTTTTGCTAACTGACTTACTAATTCTGCTTGAATAGTGTAAGTGTGCGCTGTGCTTAAAGCTTGATGGATGGCAGAGTTATCAATTAAATCTAATTGTTCTGACCGCAATTTGTAAATTAATCGCACTACATTATCTTGAATATCATATTTAGCAATTCCTTTTAATAATGCTTTTTGTGGATCATCTTGTTTAGATAAATCTACCTCAATAGTCCGAAATGTTCGCACGGGTAAGGGACAAAACTCCCAATCGGCTTTCCCTTTTTCCAAATCTATCATTACATAACCTTTGTCTTCTTTCTCTTCGCTAAAATCTACCCGTTCAATACTTCCAGGATAAATTACTGGCGGGTCATTGGATTTATTCAAATTTTGATGTTTATGGACATGACCTAAAGCCACATAATCAAAACATGATTTAGTTAGTAAAGATAAAGGTAATGTAAAACCTTTCCCGACGGCTAATAAACGTTCTGCACCTAAAGTAGCATTATCCGCCATTAAATGGGCTAAAAGCACAGTGGGGATATGTGGGTCAAGACGGCGAATTTCGCCTTCTATAACTACCTGTAAACGGTCTGTGAGGAGTTGATTTACTTCGGCTAGAGAAGAACCTTGAGTTTCTTGACGAGTCATTAAAGTGGAACGAGTTAACCAAGGAAGAGTAATTATTTGCACATCTCCGTTTTTGGTGGAGATGCAATGAGTAGTTAAAGTATCACCAACCACAAACCCTGGTACTCCCAAAGTGCGGTAAATATTTAAACTTGCGCCTCCCAAACCTTGGGAATGTTGGTCATGATTTCCCACTAATAAGACTGTGGGGATATCTGCATCAACTAAACGACGAAATTGATTAGCAAAGGCTTCTTGAACATAAGGTGCAGGTGTGGCATTGGGGAAGGCATCACCACCAAATAAAACTAAATCTACATGATCGGCGATCGCTCGGTCAATACACAAAGATAATGTTTTCACAAAATCCTCTAATCGTGTATTTAAACCTGTAGCTGGATTAATGCGTCCGTGGCAAAAACCACTACCAATATGGATATCTGAAAGATGGAGAATTTTGATCATAATTTTAATTTCTTAGTGACAATAAAAGTCTTTCAATACTGATATATTATATAGCGGTTCTTGATTGAGTGAGATACAATCAGCAAATTATAAAGCCTGTAGGGGCGCAGGGTCTGCGCCCTCAATTAGATTGCATCCTAGCCATAACCGCCATAATATACATAACTTAACTCATAATTATAAATATTAAACTTTGTCCAATTTGACAATATCTTCGCCAAAACTTATGGCTCAACTTTACACTATTTAGCAGAAGCCCAGAGTAGGAAGAAAGTCAAAATTTTCCTAATTTATCGAGAAGTAAATTAGGATAGATGCAAGAATACTCATCTAGTTAGTGTAATTACGTGTAGGAGAGTCACTAATGAAAGAACCTAGTAAAAATTCTCAACCTCTATTTACTCAAAAAACGCCAACAGAAGTAGAACAAACGAGGCTAACTTGGTTAGTAGCAGCAGCTATAGTCACAGCAATTATTTGGCAAATACCCTTAGGTAATTATATTTTATACCCATTTTCTATCTTAGCAACTTGGTTTCATGAAATGGGTCACGGTTTGATGGCCTTGATGTTGGGGGGACAATTTCAAAAATTAGAAATTTTTGGTAACGGTTCTGGCGTAGCTCATTATACTTTAAGTAATACCTGGGGATATCTTGGTATCGGCTTAGTAGCCGCTGCGGGGCCAATGGGTCCACCTATTGCCGGTGCCAGCTTAATTCTCGCTTCTGGGAGTCTGAAAACAACTTCTTTGAGTTTAAAAATTTTAGGGGGATTTTTACTACTGTCTACATTAATTTGGGTGCGTTCTTGGTTTGGTTTTGTGGCAATTCCCCTATTAGGTTTGATGATATTAGCAGTTGCTTTAAAAACACCCCTTTGGGTACAAGGGTTTACAATTCAATTTTTAGGTGTACAAGCTTGTGTCAGTACCTATCATCAACTTGATTATTTATTCAGTTACACTGCTGGGCCATTAGGACTATCAGATACAGGACAAATGCAGCGATATTTGTTTTTACCTTATTGGTTTTGGGGGCTATTAATGGCGATCGCTTCACTCATCATCTTAATCCAAAGTCTCCGCGTTGTCTATTCAACAAAGCAAAAATAAACATTATAGCGGTATGCAATTAACTGAGATACAGGCGGTAAATCGCAGAATCTGTAGGGGCGCAAGGCCTGCGCCCTATATTTTATTGCGTCCGACCGATAACCGCTATATTAATTGTTTTCTGATGTTTGAGAAATAAAACTGCATTCCTAGACCAGATAAAAGCTTATTCAATCTGTTCACAACAAATTAACAGTTTTTCCATAGCTTCAGCTAAAGAAATTAACTCTTGCCAAGAAGAACCACTAACTAAATTTTGAGCGTGTGCTAAACGGTTGCGTAAATGTTCAGCAGACTTGAAGAACTTTTCCCCAGCGCGTTTTGAATTTAATCCTAATTGCTGAAATAGTTCGGGTTGATTTAATATCAGTTCTCGTTTATCGCAAAATTGCAGATAGTCTAATAAATCTGTGGCTTCGTTTCTTTCTCGACTCTCACGCCATAATTTTCGAGCCGCTTCTAGCCTATCAGGTTTAAGGACTTGTTGCCAAGAATCTTGGGGATAGTAAATCCTGACTAATCGTAAGAAATTCATTTCGAGTAAGGTAACAAAACTAAATAGCAACATTCGCACGGGGGCTTTCTGCAAATCACCACAAGTAATAATACTAGTAACTTGGTTAGAATCTAATACAAATAATCTGGATTTTTGGGCTAAAATAGGTAATAATTTCATCAAAGGCGTGGAAATAGCAACTAATTCTTGAGGATGAAATATCTGTTGGTAGTCGCTGCATTTTCCAGACTGACATTGCATTAAATGAGAACGTTCCACATAACCACTAATAGTATTTTCTGTCTCTACCCCGACCACATCAAAATCTTGTAACTGCATCCAATGTAATACTTCTATAACATCAGCATCAGCCGACACAGCTTTGAGAGGTTCGGCTACATATTCTATAGTGATACTTTTCTCAAATAGGCCGCGTAGATCTTGCGAACGTGATTTTAGCTGTTTCATCTACCCTGAGAAATAAAATAAATATTAGCAAAATCAGTATTTCATAAAACTCCCTACCATAACTGTTTTCTAGATTTCATCTTTGTCAAAGTAGGAAGAAATTTTCAACTATAGTTTAATTTTTGATACAGTATTTATACTAGACGTAATATAACGCAATTATTTTCCATGTCAACACAAAAACCATCTGTTAGTCTGATTCGGGCTAAATCCTACGAACAGGAAGCTTTAAAAGAATCCTTAGAAACGCTGCTAGAACCTTTAGGAGGCATGGCTGCTTTCGTCAAACCGGGAAATCGCGTTTTACTTAAACCCAACCTGCTTACAGGTTCTCGTCCGACTAAAGAATGTACCACCCGTCCAGAATTAGTGCGTGCCGTTGCCGAAATGGTAATTGCTGTTGGTGGCAACCCATTTTTAGGAGATAGTCCCGCTTTTGGGAGTGCCAAAGGTGTGGCCATAGCTAATGGTTTATTACCAATTTTAGAAGAACTAAAATTACCACTTGTGGAATTTCACGGTAAACGTTATCAAACCGTCAACGACAATTTTAATCACCTGCTTTTATCTAAAGAAGCAATGGAAGCAGACGTGATTATTAACCTCCCTAAAGTGAAATCTCATCTGCAATTAACTCTAACCTTGGGTGTAAAAAATCTCTTTGGTTGTGTTCCTGGGAAAATGAAAGCTTGGTGGCACATGGAAGCTGGTAAAGATGCTAATAAATTCGGAGAAATGTTAGTAGAAACTGCCAGAGCAATTAATCCCACTTTAACAATTTTAGATGGAATTATTGGTCATGAAGGTAATGGACCAAGTGCGGGAGAACCTCGGAATTTAGAAATTTTAGCAGCTTCGAGTAATGTATTTGCTTTAGATCGGGCAATGTTAGAAGTTCTTCAAGTTGCACCCGCACAAGTTCCCACTGTTGCAGCTTCGCAAAGATTGGGAATATGTCCAGAATTAAGTGATATTAACTTCCCGAATTTATCACCCGATTTATTACAAATTACAGATTGGCAATTACCCGAAAAGTTAATGCCCATAGATTTTGCCATGCCTCGTGTGATTAAATCTACTTTTAGGCATCTTTACATCCGATTTATCAAAGAACCCATGAGTGCTTATAGAGTAAATGGGTAACTAAAAGCAGGGGTATTAATCCCCTGTTATCCGCTACTTAATCATTAATAACTGGTGTATTTATTGTATCTAAGTTGTAAATTTACTTATAAACGGCCGAAGAAAAGCAATTTTTTCACAAATTATGCGGGACTGTTATAATTTCCTCACTATAATGGAGTTTAATTTTAGCAGTTTAATCAATGATCCCCGCATGGCTTTAATATAGGTTGGTGTTATCCATATTCTCCGCTACCCTATCAAATAACATGACAAAACAAAACCCTAAAACTCAGAACTGCTGTTGAATACAACGCCCATGAATCAACTGAACAATGGTTTTACAATATTTCTCAGTCTACTAGTGGAGGCGATGCCATTTTTACTGCTGGGTGTGTTCTTATCCAGTCTATTACTACTATTTGTCGATGAAAGTAAATTAGTGGAGAAAATGCCCAGAAATCCCCTATTGGGGGCTTTATTTGGCAGTATGATCGGCTTTTTGTTTCCAGTCTGTGAGTGCGGTAATGTGCCTGTGGCACGACGGTTATTGATGCAGGGAGTACCTACACCAGTAGCAATTGGCTTTTTATTAGCAGCACCAACAATTAACCCCATTGTAATTTGGTCAACTTGGAGCGCATTCCGCGATCAACCAGAAATAGTAGTGTTAAGAGTGGTATTTTCTCTGGCTATTGCGACTATTATTGGTTTTATCTTCAGTTTTCAATCAGATTTAGTTCCTTTTCTCCAGCCAGCGATCGCCCGTTATCTCAAATTTAACCCCCCAGCACCACCGAAAACAAACCGCAGGGGACAACAATCTCAATTACAACCCCAAACTAATACACCGAGTTTATTGCAATCAGGAACATATATTCTTGGTGGCAAAATGGGAGCTTCAAAACGCATAGATGATAGTTATAGTGAAGTCGCTGCAATTCCTAACTTCAGTAAACCCTTATCAGATAAACTCCGCTCCCTATTAGATAATATTATCCAAGAACTCCGGGAATTAGGCGGAGTTATGGTATTAGGAAGTGCGATCGCCGCCGCTACCCAAGTTTTAGCCCCCCGTGACCTGATAATTAGTCTGGGGGCGGGGCCAATTAGCTCGATTTTAGCCATGCTAGTATTAGCAACAGTTGTATCAATATGCTCTACAGTTGATGCCTTTTTTGCCCTGTCTTTTGCTTCCACTTTTACTAGCGGATCCTTGTTAGCATTTCTAGTCTTTGGACCGATGATTGATATTAAAGGTATTGGTTTGATGCTCTCAATTTTTAAGCCAAAAGCCTTGATATATCTGTTTTTCTTAGCTGGACTATTGACACTCTTATTCACCTTATTTCTGAATCTGCACGTGATCTGAATCAAGATTAGGTCCGGTTTTCGCAAAATTTTCGTTTTTTGCCCTCAAATGTGGGGTGTGAGGTATAGGGTTTAAATCCTGGGAAGGTGGGAATATAGTAATTGGAGATTGAAAAGAAGTAGTCGGTAATTTTCTAAAATAATTTCTGTTCCCTATTCCCTATTCCCTATTCCCTATTCCCTATTCCTTATGATACCCAAATAACCTTAATGCTGAATTCCCAAACCAAAGCCCCAAATAAACTCATCCCTTGGCTAGATGTATTAGCCATTACAGCTTGGGGTATTCTCATGTTGAAATATTGGCTAACAGGCAAACTCTACCTATTGATTCACCCGGACTTCTTTTGGTTAGTAGTTGTCGCTGGAATAGCTTTATTAATCATTGGTTTCTCTAAGGGATTGCAACTGTGGAAACAGCGTCAGCGTCCCCAAATACCTAGTGGTGGGCATATTAATTTATTTCCCCCTGGTTGGGGCAGCTTCCTGTTACTAATAACGGCAATTTTAGGCTTAATGATTACACCTCGTGTCTTTGCGAGTCAAACAGCCCTAGATCGGGGTGTGACTGAATCAACAGGTGTTAGTCGCACTCAACCCCAAGCATTTCGGGCGACAATTCGCCCAGAAGAGCGATCGCTTGTAGATTGGGTACGCACACTGAATGTCTATCCTGAACCGGACGCATACACAGGGCAAAAGGCAAAAGTCCAGGGATTTGTGATTCATCAACCTAAAGTCAGTGAAGAATATATATTTTTAGCCAGATTTGTTCTCAGTTGTTGTGCCGCAGATGCTTATCCCGTGGGATTACCAGTCCAAATATCTGGAACACGGCAACAGTATCCGCCTGATACATGGTTAGAAGTAGAAGGACAAATGACCACACAAACAATCGCCGAAAAACGTCAATTAACGATCAAAGCTGACTCCCTCAAAAAAATTCCTCAACCTAAAAATCCTTACAGTTATTAATTAGGTTGGTGTTAAAAATTGTCGTTATGACAAGGGAACAGGGAACGCGGAACAGGGAACTTAAGAAGAGGTTTTAGGCAACTTTACTTTTAATTACACATCTCGGTTTTTTTCCGTTCACTACTTAATCAATCTAAAATCTAAAATCTAAAATCCAAAATTGTTAGATGAGTAAATCCTATAAACTTATACAACCATTAGATCGGATTGCGATCGCCGTCATGCTCCTACTGAGTGTGTTGATTGGGTTAATCATCTGGAAAGGTGATGTAGTTAAACCTATTGTCCGCAACTTTACCTGGGAAAACCAACAAATTGGCGCAGAGGACATATCCTTCTCTCTCACCTTTAGTCGGCCAATGGACTCTAAAAGTGTTGAGGAGAATTTAAAAATAGATCCACCTCTAGCAGGTAAAACCAGTTGGGCGGGAAGAAGAATGGTGTACACACTCCTTACCCCAGCCCCCTATGGCACAAATTACCAAGTCAAACTAGAAAAAGGTCGAGATAAGTATTCCCAAGCCGAAGGACAAAACCGCGTCATGCAGCCCTTTACAGGTAGCTTTACCACCCGTAATCGCGCTATCCTTTACATTGGTACTAGTCCAGAAGTCCAAGGGCAATTGGTACTTTATAATTTAACCCAAGAACAAAAAAAAGTCCTTACCCCTAAAGACTTAATTGTGATGGATTTTGAGCCATTCCCTAATGGAGAAAAAATCCTCTTCTCTGCCCGTTCTACTAAAAATCCTGACCTCCTTTCAGCCCAACTTTATACAGTCACCACAGGTATTTCTAGTCAAATTGGCAAAGAAACAGAAGCCCCTGGTAAAGTTGACCTAATTTTAGATAACAAAGAATATCAAAACCTTAAATTTGACCTTTCAGCCGATGGACAAATTATTGTTATTCAACGAGGCAAACGAGATAATCCTGGTGACTTTGCTCTTTGGTACTTATCAACCAGCAATGATAATTCTGCTGAAAAACCCACGCCAAAACGCTTACAAGGACAACCTGGTGGAGATTTTCTGATTACACCCGATAGCAAAGCCGTAGCAGTTTCTCAAGGCCAGGGAACAGCAATTGTATCTTTAGAAGGTAATAGCGACAAACCCCTGGATTTTCTCCCTCAATTTGGTTTAGTCCAAGCTTTTTCTAAAGACGGTTCACAGGCAGCAATGGTCAAATTCAATACTGACTATACGCGAGATTTGTTTTTAGTCACCAACCAAGGCGTACAAAAACAATTATTAAAAACTACAGGCTCAATTCTTAGCTGTCAGTTTGACTCCGCTTCCCCTAGCCTTTACTGCTTAGTTACCCAACTTATTTCTAAAGAACAATACATAGAACAGCCATACTTGGTATCCATTGACTTGAAAACAGGCAAGCAAAAACCACTGCTGCTATTGCCTCCGGCTCAACGCAATGTGCAAACCAGTTTAGCACCTGACGGTTTAGGCTTCTTATTTGACCAAGTAGTTCCCATTGCCAATAACATCACACCATTACCCGCAAATACCTTAAAAACCGATGATGGTCAACCCATTGCCAGTAGTAGTCTCTGGTTAATGCCCTTGCTACCCATAGCTGATAATACCAACATTGACATTAAACCAGAACAACTCCCTCTCATGGGCTTTCATCCCCATTGGCTACCTTAATTAATTGACAATTGACAATTGACAATTGACAATTATTAATTATCAACTGTCAATTTTTATTTGTGTAAATAAGTGATAACGGTTACGTATTTGTGAATCATCAAAATATGACCGTAACCAACTTACCTCTCATAAAGCTAAAGCCACGCTATCGGCCAACTACAGATTGTCAATGTGAAACCGTAGTTATGGAAAAATTGAAAGACAGCAACCAACAAGACTGGATTGCAGAACCTAACATTGATCAACAAGCACAGATCAACTTAGAATTTCAGCAGCTACTGAAGTTAAATACAGAATTAACTACAGCTAATAATACTCTGTATGCTCAGGTAGAGCAGTTAAAAACCGAATTAGCTGAAGCAGAAAAGATTTTGCAATGGCAAAAAACACGCTCCAGTGTCACTGAATCTATGTTTAACCAACAAAATCAAGAACTTTCCTCTGGTCAAGAGCAAATTCATTCCCTGTATCAACAGTTAGAAACTTCTGTACAAACAGTTCAACAACAAGAAATTTGTATTGAAAATTATAAAGCTAATTTGCAAATTAGCCAACAACGTTTAGCGCATTTGGAAAGAGAATGTTCTCTTTTGCAAATTAACTACAGTCAAGCTTCCCAGCAGCTATTACACTCTGAAAATACCTGTCGTGAATTGCGGTCTAGATTAATGCGTCAACAACGGCAGACTATGCAATTTAAATCAGCTCTAGAAAAATGTCTAGATACACCAATTCCCAACCACGAAAATTCCGAGGATTATATCCATCATCCCCATGAAGTCATCCATAAACAGACGCGATTCTCTAGAAAAGCCCGGTCTTTGTTTCCTAACGCCCAACCTATTCGTCCTTGGTCTGGAGTTACAGATTCTTTGAATGAGTCTATAAACAATTCCCAGGTTAAGTCTACAGCCACAACTGCTGAAAACTATATCCATCATCAAGAACCGCCAATCTCCCAGCCTATACAGGTGAATGAATCGCCAATTCAATCAACAACTGTAGATAATTCTGGACTATCATCCCTAGACCAACAATTAGAAGGTATAATTCATAAGTTTTTTGCCACACCATCTGCCTCAGTCACAACTCAGGAGATAGAAACCGAAGCAAGTATTAATCAAACTAATACACCTAATTTAGATTTAGAACCTTTGGTATCTACTCCGGAAAATCATGAACAACCAGAAATAATAACTCAACAAGATTTGCAGATAGAAATTAATCCCAATTATCCTCCTGAAAATCATGAAAATGAAGAATTTTCACTATCACTAACACAGGAGTTACCAATTATTTCTACATCCCTCAGCCATCAAATAAACACTGTGGAAATAGAAGATTATTGGTTAGATGTTTCCCCTGCTACAGAGTCAAGTTTACTGATTAATGATATTGTGCCAGAATCATTGGATGAAAATACGACTGAGAATAAATCTCCTTCACCGTTGATTTATCCACAACGACCACCCAAGGGACGCAAATCTTTAGCATCTGTAGAATTGCCAAATTTTCAACCTAAGACAAGTAGCTGAATCAAAACTACTAATTGAGATGTTCCTGAAAATTATGGATTTTCTCACCAATATTCAGCTTTTTTGGCTTGATTAATCAAACAGAAATGCGGAAGGATTGACCAATAACTTGAAAATCTTCTGTTTGTTGATTTCTAAGTTGGGACCGGATTTGGGTAAATTGTTTAACAACGTCTGGTTTATACAGCTTTTCTCCACATTTTAGACAAACTTCTGCTTCAACTTGGATAATAGCTGTGTGATTCCCTCCTTTTAACATTTTTTCAATTTGCTTAGTTTGTAACTCACCTTGACAAGCGGGACATTTTTGATTTTTCATATTAATATTTCCTGATGTGTTAATTAATCCAGTGTTGAGGGTTGGAACAATCAACATTGACTAAAATCGCAGCGCCTCTATTGTGATCATAGCCTCAAATTTTGTTAATAGGTTGATGGACAATATTTTATCTGTAGATTAAATAACGAGAATAGGTTTGATTATTGAGGTATTTTTCGATGATTTCGGCAGATATAGGACTAATATTTGATTTTTGAAATATCCGTAGGGCTTGCTAAAAAAGTTATCTGTGATAGCGTAGCGTGACGTAAATCATGGTCAGAAAACAGTTTCAGCCATCTGGATATCATAACTCAAATATACCAACTTAGAGACATCCGACTTCTCAAAGAAGTTGAGTATCTGGTAAAAATATACTGATAATTATTAAATCTGAAGAATTAAAAATTAACACATTACCAAAAAATGGAAAATGCAAATCGTTAAGCGCAATATTGAATTAAGAGTTGATGATAGTTTAATGCGGGTTTATGTTGCTTCTCCTAAACCAGTAGGTAAATATCCAGGAATTGTTTTTTATAGTGACATTTATCAATTAGGTGATGCCATAATTCGGTTAATTAATTATTTGGCTGGATTTGGTTATGTCGTCGCAGCGCCGGAAATTTTCCACCGCATTGAACCTGTGGGTTCTGTTATTGAACCTCATGATCTTGGCAGAATGCGCGGTAATGATAATGCCCGACGCACGTTAATTTCTGAATATGATGCTGATACTCGTGCAGTAATTGATTTTCTTAAACATGACAATTCAGTTATTGCTGATAAAATGGGAACTTTGGGTTTTTGTATTGGTGGACATTTAGCTGTTCGTGCTGCTTTTGAAAATGAAATTGAAGCTGCTATTTGTTGTTATCCTACAGGTGTTCCTAGCGGTAAATTAGGTAAAGGTGTGGCAGATACTATCCAGCGATTTAAGCAAATTAAAGGAGAAATATTGTTAATATTTGGAACTGAAGATCCGCATATTTCTGAAAATGACAGACATACTATAATTAATGCTTTAGAAAATGCTAAAGTCTATCATCAATTTTTCTCTTATGAAGCGGAACATACTTTTATGAGAGATGATGGTTATCGTTATGATGCTGTCGCTACTACTTCAGCATGGGAGCAAATTATCGCGTTTTTAGAACGGAAATTTAGAAGGTAGTACCGCAGGGCGTAATTAAAAATTAACAATTAAAAATTAAAAAAGCAGATTACACAAGCTTGTCAGAGATTTTTAATGGTTGGTTGATTTACGCCGTTGTGTAGTAATTATGTAGTCTCTTTAAATCAAGAATCCCCGCGTCCAAAGACGCAGGGAAGGTCAAAAATATATAAACCTAAGAATTCAGAGAAAACGGGGAACACTTTGGCCCGTCGAAGGGTTGCGGCTGGTGGGCTATATCGAACTATCCCTCTCAGGTTTAAATACGCGCTCGTTTCTCACTGACTGCGAGGTCTTATGAATTAGTATCAGATATTAGCCTGATAAATACATATTCACTGGTTGCGTATCTGTTTAAGCTGAATGCTGTTTATTGCCAGGGTGAAGGGATAGGTGTGGTGGAAACCACCTTTTCTGCCATCAATCTTACGGCACTTTTTCCACAACTGGGGCATTCCACTTCTAAATACTGTGAGGATGATACGTCTACCTCAGATAATATCCCTTGTTTGCAGTGCCAACACTCACAAATAACCCTACATACTGGTTCGTTGCAGTCAAGAATTTTGACGTGCTGAAAATTTTGGGTTTCGCTTTCCTGTTTTCTGGGCTTAGGGAATTTTTTGATTTCTTGAACTTCCATCATTTCACCGTCTAACTGCAACTATGTTTAGAGCTTACTTGATGCTTTCTAATCTTACAACTATGCACTAATAATCTAGAAATTGGGGATTGGGGATTAGTAAAAATTTGTTCTCATGTTTATTGTATCATTAAATACATTTATGAAATTCCCTAAACCAAGATCGCTGTTTTGAGAGATAATA
>JANMGZ010000756.1:0-14994 GCA_031374905.1 Dolichospermum sp. OTE_70_metabat_362_sub | reverse complement strand
ACATCTTGGGCTGTAAGAATGCCATCTTCTGCTGCGGCTGGGAGTCTGCCCCCATTTAACGCTGTATTTGCCCCGGCAAAGGCTAATCCCGCTCTTAAAAGGGGATTTTCGACATTTTGCATTCCCGTTTGATGTAGCCTGTCTAGCTGAGAAACTGGGGTGTTTATTAAGGGTTTCAGGTTTTCGAGAGTGAGAAAATAGCCATGTGTGGCAATATGCAAAATGCGGGGGGAAGTTTGCAATTTGACTAGGGATTTTAAGGCGTTGTTATCGGTTTGGGGAGTTACCCCTAAATATCGGGATATTTCTACGCTTTCTAAACCTGTTCCGGGTATGGGTGTAAACATACCGTCTGGTTGGGATTTGCGGAGATCAGAATAAACTGTGTCAATGCTACGCTGGGTTTGTGTAGGTGTATCTTGGCAAATGACGGCGTTTTCATCGTTGAGGTTATAGTCAGGATTAGCAATAATTAGAGGTTGGGTAGATTGGGTGGTACTGGGGAGTTTTAAGCGAATAATATCCCGTCCGACGTTCACATAACTAATGGTATATTCATCCATTAAATATTGATAATTATTGACGGGTAAAAGTTCAAAGGGAAGTAAGTTTAATTCACCATCGGGAGCGATGATTAATTTTTGAGTATCTGCGGGTAAGTATTTTTGAATAGGGTCAAATAGCAGTTGTTTTAGTTGTTGTTTATTCTGGAATACTTCATTTAATTCTGGATTAGTTTGAATTTTATCTAGTTCCTCCTGGGATTTCATCTTTTTGATCATCCTGTCAAAACCATCTGATCTTTCTAGAATGATATTTTCTCGAAAGACTTTAATCAGACGATCAATATTTTCAGCTTCTCCTAAATCAATCATTTGCACTTGATCTGGTTGTCCTGCGGGTAAAATAAATGCTAGATAACGCGCAGATTTTGTTGTCTGATTTTTAATATCTAAGATATTAAATATATTCAACCGCATAAATTCTAACAATGTTGAGCCTGACGGTAATTCTAATGCAACCGCTCGGCGATCAATGTCTATTAATTTCTGTTCAAAGTTTAATTCAGGGATTTGACGACTGAGATCCTGTTCAATTTTTTGTTGCTCTTCAACCAGTTGCTTATGATAATTCCATTCTGCTTCTGTAAGAGTTTGAAAACTTAATTTAATGATTTGTCGAATTTTTTCTTGATATTGCTTTAAGAGTGTATCTAAGTGAGGATAACGTCCTGATGATAGGTAATTTCTTTGTAAAATCGAAGTCTCTGTAACAATTAATTTACATCTTTGGATTAATTCAAAAGCTGCTTGTATAGCTTCTGGGGAATTGGAAAAATATTGATAAACAACAGAGATAAAAATTTCAAAGTTATAATAGTTTTTTTGAAAATGAGTTAAACGTTGTTTTTCGCTGCTAATTTTAAAAATTTGAGCTATTAATTTTAATTGGATGCTGGAAGATTGTAACATCATCTGAAATGCTGTATTTATATCACCTATACATATCAATAAAATTCCTAGCATTAGTAGAGATTCTACAGTTTTAGAGTGATTAATTCCAAAGACATTTTTATGAATTTCTAAAGAGCGTTCATATAGAGGTAGCGCATCTTTATAATTTCCCATACGGTAATACAAAAGTCCTAAAGCCTCTAAAAAACTGGCAATATCAATGTGGTTGATTCCTAATATATCTTCATGAATTTCTAAAGATTGTTCAAGATAAAATAAAGCATCTTCATATTTTTCCATACTCAATAATAATCTGCCTAACATATCTAACGAACTGGCAGTATTAGTATGGTACATTCCCAGTGTATTTTTACAAATTTCTAGTGATTTTTGACGGGTAGATATAGCATCTTCATATTTCTCCATGAATCCGTACAATCTTGTTAGAGAATCTAAATAATTTATATTATCAAAGTGATCAATTCCTACTTTTAAAGATTCTTCAAGGCAAGATGAAGCATCTTCATTCATCCCCATTAATGCGTAAAATTCTCCTAAATGATTTAAACAAAGCACAGTATCAATGTGGTTAATTCCTAGTGTATTTTTATGAATTTCTAATGATTCTTTAAGTGCAGACAAAGCATCTTCATATCTCCCTATTGATAGGTACAAGTAACTTGACATCTCTAAAGATTCTTTATATCTTCCATATTGTTCAATATCATAATTATTGATTTTTTGGAGATTCATAGAAGCTTTTAATAATTTTTCAGAAACTGATAGAGCATCTTCATACATCTCCATTGATTGGTAAAATCCCATTAAGTAAGTTAAACATACTACGTGTTCAAACGGATCTATTTCTAATATCTTTTCGCTATTTTCTAACCATTGTTCCAAAGTGGATATAGAATCTCTATATCTACCTGCATAGTTATATAAAATTCCTAACTTCATTAAATCATATGCAGTATCAACATGGTAAATTCCTAACGTATTTTCTCTAATTTCTAAAGATTCTTCGCATACAGATATAGCATCTTCATATCTCTCCATTAATGTGTAACAGTTCGATAAATCATCTAAATATCCGGCAATATAAGAGCGCTTTTCATTCTCAACTCCCAGCATTCCTTTGGTGATTTTTAAGCTTAATTCATAGCAAGGTAAAGCATCTTCATATCTTCCTATCGATTTATATAAATATCCCAATTTTGATAAAAAATTTTTTAAATATATCTGAAGAAATATGCGGCATATAGTATTAGGTTTTTTCGTAAAGATTGGAGAGATATTTTCTAAATATTTTTCGTATATTAATATTGAATGTATTACTTTTTGCTCTTGAATTATTGCTTCATTTGACTTTACTTTTCTTACAAGAATAAGTATGCCAACCAACCTATACAACATCCATAATAAATTGGGTTGGCTGATAATAATAATTACCAATAAGCATACAAACAAACCAATTATAAGTTTCATAAATTTATTTCCTTATTTTCTATCTAAACAACCCCAAAACTACGCTGAAATACCTGACAATCAGATAACTTACCTACCTCTTGAAAAATCTCAAATAAACGCTGTTTATCCAACTCCACATCCTCATTAAGATAATCTTCATTTATCCAAGATAATTTAATCTCCCTATCCGTTACAATCGCCAAAAACAACTCTTTTTCAGTTCCAAAAGCTAAAGGAGCGCGGTGTCTATCATTATCAGGTGGGAAAAAAAGCGGTTGAGATAGACGACAAGAAGGAATCTCGGCAAAGGCTTTAGAAGGAGAAATTAAATATTTATTATTATTAGCACTTTCATTAATCAATAATAAATAACCTGTATGGGGCAAATTCAGTTTTAACCGATAGTCTTTTTCCTTTTGTAATGTTTCCTCTCTAGGAATATGTGTAGTGATGATGCGATTATCTTGAGGTATAGGTATTTCGTAAGGTATCATTTCCAATTCATCTTTTACAGGTTCAGCCACTTCTTTAGCCAAATCCCAAGCCATACGGGGAAACTTTTTCTCCCATAACCATTTATAGGTGACACGATAAGGAGATTGATCTTCATTTCTAGGTTGTCCCTGTTGATTTGTTCTTTCTAATTTAAAACCATCAGCAGTCATTTCTTCCTGAAATATTTCCCATATCTGATAAGCAACCCTACTAATAATCTGACTAATACCCTCAATATTCCGATTGAGTTGTTTTCTCATTTCTTCTTCAATAAATCCCTGAGATTGTGTGAAATTTTGGGGATGCCAACGCAAAGGAAAACAGAGTTCCTGGTAAGTTTCTCTTCTTCTTGGATATAGCTGTTGTTTAATCTGTTCTAAAAATTTATCTTGCAGCATTTGATTTTCTAAATCTTTATTATACAAGCATTCTAGGATAAATAGATTACACCGTCAATACCTCTTGGAAAACTATAATTGTTATCTTGATATTTCCGTTTAATCCTTAATAGGTAGGGGTTTAGCATTGCTAAACCCCTACGTCAATTAAACCTACTTCTAGATTTTGTTATTTCTTGTTATTACTTTTCATATATTGTTATTTCCTGTCATTTCTGGTTATTTATTGTTATTTGTTATTTGCTGTTATTAAAATTGAAAAACTGATACTTTACCAATCAAAAAATCTTTGGTAGCTTGGTTATCAAGAAAGGAGCGAAACAGATTTAGCAAGCTTCTTTTTCAAACCTTTTTCAACATCTAATTAATAGTCAGTAATTCAATTATTTGAATATTACAGACTAAAAAAGTTTGCAAATTACACATCAATTAATGTTATGAACAACCCGAAAAAAATTTCTGTCTTTAGCCTGAAAAAAATTCCTGTCTTTAACCTGAAAAAAATTCCTGTCTTTAACCCGAAAAAAATTCCTGTCTTTTTAGCTATATTAGTCTCCTTGGCTACATCTTCCTTACCTGTTCAGGCTTCACGAAACTATCAAGAGCGTGATGGTATTGCTGGAGAGATCAAATATGCAGAATTCTGTAATAATTCTGGCGCATTGCGAGCTAGAGTCGTTGCTGAGGCTACTAGTCGTTCTTCAAGAGTATCTAGTGTAGAGTTTAAAATTTACTCAAGATATGGTTATGGGTTGAATTTGTGGGGACAAACCTGGGGCTATGTAACTGGAGAAAACTGGAGACCTATCGGTATTCCTGATAAGAGATTTAACGTTATGCCTTGGCAGGGTGACAGAAGGTTTTATGACACTACACCTATGACCTATCCCTTGAGTTCTGTTGTAGATTCACCAATAAAATTTACAATTCATATCAATCATAGCAGAGGTAAAACAATTGACCTTGGCGGTATTGTTGACTTGGGTAAAATTGAGCCTGGAAAGTGCCGAGTCTACGATGATGGAAATTTCAGATAAACCTAGTAAATAATTTTTCTGTTCTTCTTCTCCAACAACTAATTGATTAGCTTTCCATAGGAGAGGGTACAAATATCTTATCTTCTCCTATTTAACACAATTCATTTTCTAAATTGTTCATTATCAAATTGAGAAATAAAACCATGAAGATTAAACTTGCAGCTACCATTTTGATTACATTAGCCACATTATCTATCAATGCACAAAAAGCCTCAGCCTTAGAATTGAGTCCATTACTTGAAAACTTAGGTACTAAATTAATTGACAAGTTATTCTCACCAGAACAAACTCCCACTAATGCGCCTTCACCTTCCCAACCTCAAGAAAACAACTATCCAAGTAATTCCAACTATTCCAATCCCTATCAATCCTCTCCAATGCCTAATAACTATCCTTCCTATCCTCCCACACAATCTTATCCACCTACACAATATAGTCCATCATCTTCACCTGCTGCACCATTCATTTATAACCCTGTAATTATCGTTCCCCAATCTCCACCAATCTTTAATAATTACAGTAATAATATGCCAAGATAATTACCATGAAAATACAACCATAATTTGGCAATTGAATATTTACAAAAAAGCAATCTCACTCTAGAGATTGTTTTGCTATGGGATATAATTTAAAAACAGAGTTATCAAAATAAAAAAAAGAAAAAATTAAGAATATTTTGCACAAATGCTAAAGTGTTTTCTAGATGAATATTATGTCCGACTTGATCAATTATTTGTAATTTAGCAAAGTTACATTTTTCAGTCATTGCTATATTAATATCCATAAATTTTTCATCTTTTCCACCAACTAGCAATAATAGAGGAATAGTATTTTTGGGTAGCAATTCCCATAAACTAGGTTGAGAACCTGTTCCCATAAACTGCAAGGATTTGACTAGATTTAAAGGATGATTTGCTAATCTACTGGCTATCATAGATTGGTATTGAGGATGATTTTTGATATCACCAAAAATTGGCTGTTGATACCAATTATGGAGAAAGTGAGCAAAATCATCTTTATTTATCATTCTCGCGAGTTTTTTAGCGATTTGAGCATCACTTTTAATTCTAGCTAATCTTGCTGTTTCTGTTGCTAAACCAGGAGAAGCAGATTCTAAAATGACTTTAATAAACCTGTGGGAAAAATGGAGAGTCAGATATAAAGCTAATCTTCCTCCCATTGAGTAACCAATTAAATAACATTGGTCAATTTTTAATTGATCTAATAATTGGATAATGGCTGCGGCTGTAGATGCTATTGTATAACAATCATCACTTAAAACCTGAGTTTTACCATGTCCGGGTAAATCAATGGTAAGATGGGAAAAATTATCATTTAGTAGTTTTATGGCTTGATCAAATTCATAAATATTCCCCATGAAGCCATGTAAAAATACAATTATTGGCTTATTAAAATTACTTGTTAAAGAATAATTGAATCTATATTTTTCTAAATTCATTTTATTTAAGAAATCACCTATAGGACTTCTATTTGATTTTTGAACTATAGGTAGAGTGGGCAATACCTACACTACTTAAATATTTTATGGCTACGCCACGCAAGGTATCAGGAATCATTTAGGATTGCTATATATAGGAATCTCAATTTGAAATTCTGTACCTTGTTCAGGATGAGAAAGACAGCGAATTTTACCTTGATGTTCTTCAACGACAATTTGATAACTAATAGATAATCCTAATCCAGTTCCCTTACCTATAGGTTTTGTGGTGAAAAAGGGATCAAATATTCGTTTCTGATTTTCTGTGGGGATACCAATACCATTATCAGCAATGGAAATTAAAACACAATTATTTTCTCCTAATTTAGTGGTAATAGAAATCTGGGGATTGGGAAGCAATTGTTTAGCTTCTAAAGCATCAATAGCATTTGTTAAAATATTCAAAAATACTTGGTTGAGTTTTGTAGCATAACACTTTATTGGTGGTAAGCTATCGTATTGTTTAATAATTTCAATTGCTGGAGAATTTAATTGATTATTAAACCGAAATTGCAAAATCATCAGAATACTATCTATATCTTTGTGAATATCAACTGTTTTGATTTCAGTTTCACCCCAGTGGGAAAAAGTTCGCAAGGAACGCACAATATCGCGGATACGAGTTGTGCCGACTTCCATTGATTTGATAACTTTGGGTAAATCTAACTTAATAAAATCTAGATCAATTAATTTGGTGAAAATCTTGATTTCTATATCTGTATCAACTTTGAGATTATATTTTTCATGAAGTTCTATTAATTTAAATAGGTCTGTCATATATTGATGAGCATGAGGCAGGTTGGGATGGATAAAATTGATAGAATTATTGAGTTCGTGAGCTATCCCTGCAACAAGTTGTCCCAAACTAACCATTTTTTCTTTTTGGATGATTTGAATTTGGGTTTTTTCTATTTCATTTAAAGCTGCTTGAATTTTATTATCACTAACTGTCAAGTTTTTTAAAGTGTGAAAAAACAAGATGCAAAAATTTATTAATGCTAGGCATAAACCTGCTGTTTGAATAATTTGTAATGTATATGTTCTCTGATTAGATATATTCTGTTGTTGTGTAGTAATCTGATTCATTAAGTCTAGTAATTGCAGATTATTTTTATTTGAATAGGCTATGGCATTTTGTAATGATTGCTGAGGAATTTTCTTTCTAGACAAAATAACAGGTTCAATTGTGACTTTATATGGATTCCAAACGGTTTCAGCTTGAGTAAGCAGATTTCTAATCTTAGGATTGTCCATAGCTGAAATAAATACTGGTTTTCCATCACTACCAGGTACAGTTTTACCTGTTTTTAATCCTATTAAAGTTTCATCAAATTGTTTATAAGCCTTTGCTAATTCATCCTGCGGGATAGTAATTGATTGTCCAGTTTGTGTTGCTATTTGTAATTGTAAGATAGTTTTAGAAATTCTTTGTGATAGCATTCGCTGACGACCAGCCAAATTGATAACTATAGCATCTTCTTTTAATTGAGAAGAAATCACAAAGTTAGGGAGAAGAACACCTAAATCAAAACACAGAAATAGACCAGCCGAAAGAAAAATAGTCCGGTATTTTCCTTGAAAAAATAAATGTGTGGGTAAGATATTTTTGAATTTGGCTATCATGATTTAAGACTTGAAAATAGATAAAAGTTGAAAAATATTCTCAGAGGTTTGGGTATACCCAGTTGATCATGGCAACCGATATTTTCGAGTCTGCTCAAATTAAGGTAAAAATCTATCTAAAGCGGCTTTTAATTGTTGAATTTCTGATTCTATATTACCCTCGTGGGCGGCTCTACCAATACACTCAGTTAAGTGTTCATCTAAGACAATTCTGGCGACTTTATCTAATCCACCACGGACGGCGGCAATTTGTAATAATACATCAGGGCAAGGGGTATTTTGCTGTACCATGGTCTTGATTCCGCGAACGTGACCTTCTATGCGGGAAAGTCGGTTAATAATCCGCCGTAAGGACTCTTCACTGTGGACATGAGGATGAACAGAATCACCGTGATTATGTGTATGTTCGCTTGGCTCTGATGTAGTCAAGGATTCGTTAGTGGCTGGGTTTGCTCCATTCATGGGTATTTTAGGAATATTTTTTGCCATTTTGGCTTTAATTTATATTTTAACCCAGTTAGATGAGAATTTTTGATGTTGTTTAACTAAATGCTACTGAGTTAGTCAGAGACTGGAAACACAAAATTTGAGCTAAGATTCAGCAAAATCCTAGAAACTTAAATTTGAGTGAAAATGTCAATAAACTAGAATGAGATGTAGATAAATTGATCAAGAAACAGCAAAAGTTAGGCTTGTAGATTAGGTTGTGATTATGCGATTTTTCCAAATGTCCCGGTCTATTCGACAACTCAGTACCCATGTTTTAGCGATTTTTATGGGAGTGGTGTTGACTGTCACTTCCCTGCGGGTGTTACCTTCAGCAGCAGAACCGGGTCCAAATCCTGTCACTGAGTCATTCACACAAGTTGCTCAAAAACCATCTTCCGCTACCGCTGTCATTGGTAGTCATAGTTTTGTGACAGTGGCAGTAAATCGAGTGGGTTCAGCAGTAGTCAGAATTGATACTGAACGAACGATTACGCGCCGAAATGATCCGATGATGGAAGACCCATTTTTTCGGCGGTTTTTTGGTGATAGTTTTCCCCAGCAATCACCGACTGAACAGTTACGAGGGTTAGGTTCTGGTTTTATTCTTGACAAAAGCGGCGTAATTCTCACTAATGCTCACGTAGTTGATAAGGCTGATAAAGTTACAGTCCGTCTCAAAGATGGTCGGACTTTTGAAGGTAAGGTTAAAGGCATTGATGAAGTTACAGATTTGGCTGTAGTCAAAATTAATGCTGGTAAAGATTTACCTGTTGCACCTTTGGGTTCTTCTAATAATGTGCAGGTGGGAGATTGGGCGATCGCGGTCGGTAATCCGTTAGGATTTGATAATACTGTTACTTTGGGGATTGTCAGCACTCTCAAACGTTCTAGCGCTCAAGTTGGTATCAGCGATAAACGGTTAGAGTTTATCCAAACTGATGCAGCTATTAATCCTGGTAACTCTGGTGGACCATTATTAAATGGTTTAGGAGAAGTAATTGGAATTAATACCGCAATTCGTGCAGATGCCATGGGGATTGGGTTTGCAATTCCTATTGATAAGGCTAAAGCGATCGCAGTTCAATTGCAACGTGATGGCAAAGTTGCTCACCCCTACTTAGGTGTGCAAATGGTGACATTAACACCGGAATTAGCCAAGCAAAATAACAGTGATCCTAATTCCATGTTTGCGATTCCTGAAGTTGCGGGTGTGTTAGTGATGAGAGTTGTCCCTAATTCGCCGGCTGCAACTGCGGGTATCCGTCGCGGTGATGTGATTGTGCAGATTGATAGTAAGGCTATTACCAGTGCAGAACAATTACAAGGTGTGGTAGAAGACAGTACCCTGGGACAAACATTACAGGTAAAAGTGCAAAGAGGGAATCAGACACAGATGCTTTCAGTTCGTACTGCTGAATTGAAAGACCTTTCTTAGTTAGTTTTGAGTATGAGGTATGTGTTGGTGTACCCCATACTCAAAATGGTTTCATCATTTGATTCTATAGATAAGGGTTTAGCAATGCTAAACCCTTACCAGTGAGGTAAAAATTTATCTGTGTTTATCTGTGTTTATCCTCTTCTATCTGCGGTTAATTCTTGCTTATTGTTATCTTTCCTAACACGAATAAATAAAAAAATGCTCAAAATATTTGCAGATAGAGGTGGGACATTTACAGATATAGTTGCTGTCACTAATAATCAGAGAATAATAGACAGACTTACAAAGTTTTCAGAAAGGTTTTTAATTGTTCCTCTCCCTAACCAAGAATGGATAATAGTCTATAAATTACTATCAAAAAATCCTGAACAATATGAAGATGCAGTTATTCAAGGGATTCTGGATATTATCGGACTTACTATTAATGAACCTATCCCTGATCAAAGCATAGAAGTAGTGAAAATGGGAACAACAGTAGCGACAAATGCGCTATTAGAAAGACATGGAGATAGAGTTGTTTTAATAATTACTAAAGGCTTTAAAGATGCGTTGAGAATTGGTTATCAAAATCGTCCAAATATCTTTGCTAGACAGATAATTTTACCCACCATGCTTTATGAACAAGTGATTGAGGTAAATGAAAGATATGATGCTCATGGTAATGAGTTAATTCCCCTAAATATTGACCAGGTAAAACAGGATTTACAAACAGTTTATCATACAGGAATTAAAAGTTGTGCAATTGTTTTCATGCACAGCGATCGCTATCCAAAACATGAGCAACAAATAGCCCAAATAGCTCAAAAGGTCGGCTTTACACAAATTTCTGTATCCCATCAAGTCAGTCCTTTGATGAAGCTTGTAAGTAGGGGAGATACCGCTGTTGTTGATGCCTATTTAACTCCTATTCTGCGTCGCTATGTTAATCAAGTCGCTAGTCATTTACCCAACGTCAAATTAATGTTTATGAAATCTGATGGTGGGTTAACCAACGCAGCACAATTTCAAGGAAAAGATAGTATTTTAAGTGGTCCTGCTGGTGGTATTATCGGTGCAGTTCAAACTAGCAAAAGAGCAGGATTTGAATTAGTAATTACCTTTGATATGGGAGGAACAAGTACAGATGTTGCCCATTTTAAAGGGGAATATGAAAGACAATTAGATTCAGAAATTGCAGGTACACGGATGCGAGTTCCCGTATTAGCAATTAATACTATTGCAGCAGGTGGAGGCTCAATTTTATATTTTGATGGTTCTAGTTATCGCGTCGGTCCCGAATCGGCTGGATCAAATCCTGGACCGGCTTCCTATCGTCGTGGAGGACCATTAACAATTACAGATGCTAACGCCATGTTAGGAAAAATTCAACCTCAATATTTCCCCGCAGTTTTTGGTAATGAAGGTAAACTACCGTTAGATCAAGAAATAGTTATTTACAAGTTTACACAATTAGCAAAAGAGATTGCATCTATCACCGGAAATTATCAAACTCCCGAACAAGTAGCATCTGGTTTTATGAGTATTGCTGTTGAAAATATGGCAAATGCTATTAAGAAAATCAGTTTACAAAAAGGTTATGATGTTAGCAAATATGTACTTTGTTGTTTTGGTGGTGCAGGAGGACAAGTTGCTTGTTTGATTGCTGATACCTTAGGAATAAAAAAAATATTTTTACACCCTTTTGCTGGAGTTCTTTCTGCTTATGGAATGGGTTTAGCCGATGTAAGAGCAAATAGAATTGCTGGAGTAGAACAACCTTTAAATCAAACCTTAATTCCTCACTTAGAGCAATTAATGACATCTTTAGAAAACCAAGCTGGTAGCGAATTAAACCAGCAAAAAGTAACCTATTTTCCAAAAGAAGTCATTAAAAAAGTTAATTTAAAATATGAAGGAAATAATTCTATTTTAACAGTTGATTTTACATCTAATGTAGAAAAGATGAGACAACAGTTTGAAACTGAACACAAATTAAGGTATGGTTTTATTCAATCAGAAAAAGCCTTAATTATTGAATCTGTTTCTGTCGAAGTAATTCAAAAAATGGATACTCCAGAAGAACCATTAATAACTCGTACTCGTCCCCAAAATCTAGAACCTAAATCAATAGAAACAGTGCAGATGTTTACCAATAACCAATGGTATGATACACCAGTATATCGTCGAGAGGAATTACAACCAGGAGATAGAATTAAGCACCCAGCAATTATTGTCGAAAAAATCAGCACAATTATAGTTGAACCTAACTGGGAAGCAACATTAACTAAACGTAATCATTTAATTTTAGAAAGTTTGTAAAACAAAAATACCCAACTTCTGATATCAATTTATAACTTATTGACAAGATAAAAAGAAGTCGGAGATCCGAATTGTAATTAATGTTAGAATAAACAAATAACCACTTGGTATCATATCATGATGATTACTCAAAAAATAGCATCTGAAAAAAGCATCTCTCTAGATGTAATTTTTCCTCCCAGTGACTTATATAGCGATGAACCTCCCGTGGAAACAGAACTACACTTAGAGCAAATCATGCTCTTAATAAGATGTCTCAAATGGTTATGGAAAGATAGAACTGATTTCTATGCTGCGGGAAATTTGAGTATTTATTATAGTCCACATCAGAAGAAAACAGAAAATTTCCGGGGACCTGATTTTTTTGTAGTCTTAGGAACTGACAGAAAAACTCGTAAAAGTTGGGTAGTGTGGGAAGAAAACGGGAAATATCCTCATGTAATTGTCGAAATTCTGTCACCAACAACAGCCAAAATAGATAGAGAAGCAAAAAAAGAACTTTATCAAGAAACTTTCCGCACACCTGAATACTTTTGGTTTGATCCCTATACATTGGAATTTGCAGGATTTCATATCACAGATGGAAAATATCAACCTCTAAAAGCCACAGAAAAAGGACATTTATGGAGTGAACAGTTAGGGTTATATTTGGGAATCCATGAAGGTTTATTACGTTATTTCACATCAGCAGGAAATTTAGTACCTACACCTGAAGAAACCGCAGAACGTTTAGCCGCAAAACTGCGGGAATTAAATATAGATCCTGATACAATTTAATAAAAAATGTAGGTTGGGTTTCTTTGTGTCAACCCAACAACAGTTAATTTTGAAATTAATGGAGGTAAATCAATGTCCACAACATCACAACCAGATCCAGTGCGATTAGAAATATTCAAAAATCTCTATCAATTCATTGCCGAACAAATGGGAATTGTTCTCCAAAATACAGCAACATCAGTAAATATTAAAGAACGGCTAGATTTTTCCTGTGCTATTTTTGATGCTTCTGGTTTATTAGTTGCAAATGCTCCTCATATTCCTGTACATTTAGGCTCAATGAGTGAGAGTGTCCGCAGTTTAATTAATGATCAAGGTGACAACATTAAACCCGGAAATGTTTATTTATCCAATAATCCCTATAACGGGGGAACACATTTACCTGATGTCACAGCAATTACTCCAATTTTTGATCCAGAAAAAACCCAACTTATCTTTTATGTTGCTTCTCGTGGACACCAAGCAGATATAGGAGGTATTACTCCCGGTTCTATGCCTCCTCACAGCACCACAATAGCAGAAGAAGGCATTATTTTTGATAACTTTCTCTTAGTTAAAGAGGGAGACTTTCAAGAAACAGCAGTGAGAAATTATCTTTTAAACCATCCCTATCCTAGCCGCAATCCTGATCAAAATATTGCCGATTTTAAAGCCCAAATTGCTGCTAATGAAAGGGGAGTTCAAGAACTTGGTAAAATGACCAATCAATATGGACTAAAAACAGTGCAAACTAATATGCAGTTTGTCCAAAATAATGCAGAAGAAGCAGTCAGACGAGCAATTGATGTTCTTCAAGATGGGTCATTTACTTATGAAATGGATAACGGAGCAAAAATTCAGGTTGCAGTGACTATGAACCGAGAAAATCGGAGTGCTAAAATTGATTTTACTGGTACATCTGCACAATTAAATAATAACTTTAATGCTCCTAAAGCCGTCACGCAAGCAGCAGTTCTATATGTATTTAGAACCTTAGTTAATGATAATATTCCTCTCAATGCTGGTTGTCTTAAACCTTTAGAAATTATTATTCCTCAAGGTTGTATGTTAAACCCAACTTATCCAGCAGCAGTAGTCGCAGGGAATGTAGAAACTTCACAAACAATTGTTGATGCTTTATATGGTGCTTTGGGTGTGATGGCTGCTTCCCAAGGAACAATGAATAATTTTACTTTTGGGAATGAAAAATATCAATATTATGAAACTATCTGTGGTGGTTCAGGTGCGGGAATTGATTTTCATGGTACAGACGCAGTTCATACTCACATGACCAACTCGCGCTTAACTGATCCTGAAGTTTTAGAAACTCGTTATCCTGTACAATTAGAAAGCTTTAGTTTGCGTTCTCATAGTGGTGGTAAAGGCAAATATATGGGTGGAAATGGCGTAATTCGTCGCCTTAAATTTCTCGAACCGATGACGGCTAATATTCTTGCCAGCCATCGTTTAATGCCTCCATTTGGGTTAAATGGTGGAGAAAGTGGGAAAGTAGGAAGAACATGGATAAAACGTGAAAATGGAACTGAAGAAAATTTAGGTAATACGGCTACAGTAGAAATGCAGACTGGGGATATTTTTGTCATAGAAACTCCTGGAGGCGGAGGATTTGGTAAGATATAGTTTTACTGGTTATCTCCTGTTTTTACTCTGCCATTTATAAACAATAAAATTCTGAATACAAAAATGTCTGAACAACAACTAATTAGTCCTTGGAAATATAAACCTTGGTGGTGTCAACCTTGGTCAATCATGCTTACTACTGTTACATTAATTAGCGGTAGTTGGTTAATATTCAAAATTATTTGGCTGACAATTTTAGTAGCTATTCCCTTATTGATTTGGATGGGATTTTTTCTGTTAATTTGGCCACAATTAATGATTCGTAGTGGTGTTTTGGATAATTTAGAAAAACATCCTTAATCACCATGACAGCAGAAATTATCAATCAAAATATTAACAATGGCTTAGTTTCTATTATTATTCCTACTCTCAATGAAGCGGATAATATTAAAGAGAC
>JANMGZ010000749.1:0-4001 GCA_031374905.1 Dolichospermum sp. OTE_70_metabat_362_sub | reverse complement strand
GTTTTTAATGCCGCCCAAGTATTTTTGGAGCTTCGTCATTTCCCGACGCAGCATAGAGGCTTCTTTCTTTGGTAATAAATCCAGGGCGCCGCTTTCTTCTCTCCGTTCTAAATCTTTGAGACGCTCGGCTCTGGTTTTAATTGTTGCCCAGTTGGTGAGCATTCCACCCAACCAACGTTGGTTAATGTAGTGAGAACCACAACGGAGGGCTTCTTGGGCAATAATTCCGGCGGCTTGGCGCTTAGTGCCAACAAACAGGAATTTTTTACCTTGCTCTGATTGGGTTCGCATATAGTTATATGCGTTATCCATTAACTGGGCTGTTTGTACCAAGTCAATGATATGTACACCATTTCGAGAGGTGTAGATATAAGGAGCCATTTTAGGGTTCCAACGTCTGGTTTGATGACCAAAATGAACACCTGACTCCATCATTTGAGCCAATGAAACTACTGGCATATTTTGTTACTCCTATTCGGGTTAAACCTCCATCTAGGTGCATTTCTCAATTTAAGAAACACCCGAATTCCCAGATGTGCGGATTTTAGACAACTGTACTAGGGTAACACAAATATATTCACTTTTCTGTAAAAGGCAGGAGTCAGGAGTCAGGAGTCAGGAGTCAGGAGTCAGGAGTTCAGGAGGAAGAAGAAAGAGGAAGAACAAGAATTTTCACCAATTACCTGTTCCCTGTTCCCTGTTCCCTGTTCCCTGTTCCCTTTTTTTAGTGATAATGGAAATTGCGGATCTGTGGAGATAGAGAAGAAAATGACTAAGTTACGGGTGGGTTTGCTGTTTGGTGGACGTTCGGGAGAACATGAAGTTTCAATAATTTCGGCACGGGCGATCGCTCATGCCCTCAGTTTAGAAGAAAATGCTGATAAATACGAAATTTTACCTTTTTATATTCAAAAAGATGGTGTTTGGCAAGCTGGAGTTGTCGCACAACAAGTTTTAGCATCTGGTGTTCCCCAACAGCAGCCAAATGTAACCCCCAATTTATGGCAATTTCCCCCCGAAACAGCACAAGTTGAGCTTTGGTTTCCCATTCTTCACGGTCCTAATGGCGAAGATGGCACAATTCAAGGCTTACTAACTTTAACCCAAGTCCCCTTTGTCGGTTCTGGAGTATTGGGTTCAGCCACAGGAATGGATAAAATTGCCATGAAAATGGCTTTTGCTCAAGCGGGATTACCTCAAGTAAAATATAAAGCTGTGACAAGAGCGCAAGTTTGGTCAAATGCTTGTGTCTTTCCTAAGCTTTGTGATGAAATTGAAGTTGCATTAGGCTATCCCTGTTTTGTGAAACCGGCTAATCTAGGTTCATCGGTGGGTATTGCCAAAGTGCGATCGCGTCAAGAATTAGAAGCAGCTTTAGATAATGCAGCCACCCATGATAGACGAATCATTGTTGAAGCTGGAGTTGTGGCCAGGGAAGTTGAATGTGCAGTTTTAGGTAACGACAATCCCAAAGCTTCTGTGATTGGTGAAATTACCTTTGATAGTGATTTTTACGATTATGAAACTAAATATACCCCAGGGAAAGCCGATTTATTTATTCCTGCCAAGTTACCAGATGTAGTAGCGCAGCAAATTCAAGACATGGCTTTAAAAGCTTTTGCGGCTGTTGATGCGGCTGGTTTATCTAGAGTAGACTTTTTCTATGTAGAAGCTACGGGAGAAATTTTAATTAACGAAATTAACACTTTACCGGGGTTTACCTCTACAAGTATGTATCCTCAACTTTGGGCTAATACTGGTATACCGTTTACTCAATTAGTAGATCAGTTAATTCAACTAGCAATTGAAAGACATTCTCCAATTAATTAAAGGGATTAGGGATAGAAGATAGTGGATTAGGTAAAAGGGGAAAATATTTATTTTCCCTTTGGTCATAACTATGATTGATGTGATTAATGTAATGGATAATGAACAAGAGTTAAAAAAACAGCAAAATACTGGAAAAATTCTCGTAAATCTAGCGATAAAGTACCCTGGGATCTGGTTCGTGAGTTTGTTTCTCATTCCTATAGGAATTGCAATTTTTGCATATCATCAACTAAGTTATATTGGCTATGTGCCACAAAAAGAACAGGAAGAACCTCAATTTGTACCTGTGCAATCAAACATTTCCACATTTTCCGATACTAGTAATCCTCTACCTCTATGGTTAATACTTGCCGTTATCTTTTGCTGTTCTAGCGGTTCGTTTGTAATTTTCTACTTATTGCAAAACTCAAAAGAAAGCACAAAAGCTAGTCACCGCTATCGCGGTAGCCAAAAATTTCCCTCCCAGAAACGTTATAAATCCACAAGTTTTCCATCTCCACCATCTGACAGAAAAAATTTGCTCATAATTTCGCCACCAGAGAAAATCTATCCCCTTAATGCCAATACAGAATCGGTGGGCAAATTGCTGAACATATATGAACACAGTTCACAAAAAAAAGATTCACGATTTCTCTAAAGACTTGAAAATACAAGGCTTTTAAGAAAATGCCAAGTTGGCAACCAAGTTTTAATTACCTAAGTTACATTTATCCAAGATAAACAACTTCAAGGATATGTTTATCAGGGTCTACTAAATACTAATTTTTTCATGTAAAACTATAGTTTATGCTACTATTTTCAAGGCGTAAATAACAATAATTTGCAAATAATTGATTGACCATTTATTGAGTCAAAAATAATAATAATCAGGTTTGACATTTGCTGCACAGGGAATATTAACCGTATATAGATACTGTATTTGTTAGATTAACCCCCTAAATAACTAGCAGTGTTTATATATATTTCCAGCCGCTACAGCAGTAAATGTAGAGTGGGAGATTTCCGGCTTTTGGTATGCCTACTCCCACTCTTTTATTATTGATATGAGTATTTTAATAGCCACTAAGTAATTCATTAATCTAAGAATAATTAAAATTTAACCTGCGTAGGCAACAGCATTAGTTATTATACTGAAATTGGTGGAAAAATATCATCTAATCAAATACTATCATCTTCAAACTTAATTATGGGGACATTAAGAGAAGTAAATTGTCAGATAAAAACTAACTGGTGGCTTTTGGGCTGCAAGTTATGGATAGCAATATCTGTCCTAGCTAGAATTGTATCTTCTGGGAATGCGTCGGCTCAAATAGGCGCAGATAATATTATTATTAATAATGTTAGTCAATGCGGATTCTCTATTTCTGGAGGATATGCTAATGGCAACAAAAATAATGAAGATATCCTTAATAATAATAACAGTAATATTAATAACAATGCTTGGCAAATCGTAACTACATTAAATACAAATCCCTGTACTAATCAAAGTGATCTAGAAAAAATCAGACAAGAAAATGAAAGTAAACGGGAGTTGATTAGACAAGAAAATGAAAAGGAACGGGAGGTAATTAGACAAGAAAATGAAAAACAACGGGAAGCAATACGAAACTATTCTCAAATTATTAATACTTGTATTAATGCACGAGTACAGGGTATACAAAAAGGTATAGATCCTGATATTATTTGCAACATTACACAATTACAAAATGACTTTGGTAATGTTTTACCTAACCAAAAGAATTGATATTGATATAGCACTTTGGAGGACGAACTAACACGGAGTTTATTTTAAATGTCTTGAATAATCTTTTTTTAACCTCTTATTAATTTTAAAAACCCCTTCTTCCTAGATAATTGAGGGTGGCTATTTGCAACAAATTAAACCTCATCTAAAACATTAGGAAGTATACCTTGAATCTATCGAGACGTGAGTTTTTTACCCTGGCAGGGACATCGGCGGCAGGTGCTGTCCTTCTATCTCCTTTGCAAGCATTCTATGCTAAACGTGCGATCGCAGCAGGTCCCTACGGCAGTTTAATTACTGACCCATTAGGAGTATTAGATTTACCATCTGGATTTCAATACAAAAGACTGTCCGAAACAGGGCAAACCATGACTGATGGTTATGCAGTACCTGGTGGACATGATGGTATGGGTGCCTTTGCCGGATC
>JANMGZ010000306.1:0-7264 GCA_031374905.1 Dolichospermum sp. OTE_70_metabat_362_sub | reverse complement strand
TACTAGTGGTTTGCTACTGGGGACATTGATTGGGGGTGTAGTCGGTGGTGTAGTTGGTGCGGTGATTACTTCGCGCTTAGATGCTAAATTTGCAGATGAAGAGAATGAAGGCTTAATTGCTGGTGACAATGATAGCCAGACAGCAGCTAGAAGACGGCAGATGAGAGCCTCAGCTAATGAGAATTTGGAAATAGAAGCAACAAGGCGATCGCTAGAAGATAAAATTGCCCAACTTAATGCCACAATTGATGATGTGCGGAAGCAATTAGGCAATGTCAATAGCAACTCATCTTTGGAAGTAAATGAGCATTCTTAAACTTTCCCTTAATTATGTTGATTGGCCAGACAATATGACATCAGCTAAATTAAAATCAATCAAGAATCTATGTTTGACATTTAATAGGAAAGTTACCCATCCATGAATTTACTAATTACAACCCTAGCTACCTTTGTCTCTTTCTACAGCTATTTGCTGATTATTCGCGTTTTGTTGACTTGGTTTCCCAATATTGACTGGTCAAATCAACCATTTGCGGCTTTAAGCCAAATTAGTGATCCCTACCTGAATCTATTTCGCTCGATCATTCCCCCCTTGGGTGGCATGGATTTCTCCCCTATCCTGGCATTTTTGGCATTGAACCTAGTAGGTGGTGTCTTAGATAGTTTAGCTCGTGCTACCTTGGTACAAGGGTTTTGAGCGGCAAATTAAAATTTTATTTTTGTAGAGACGTTCCATAGAACATCTCTACAGGGATAATCGCAAATGCAGCCTTAACTTCGGTTATTATCTAAAACAGCTTCAGAAAATTATTTTCTCACCTGTCCGCTAAAACCAGCAGCCTTAAATTGTTTAAGTTGTAATGGTAAGGGTTGATTGCTAGGTACAGTGATTCTAAATTCAAAATCACTAACTCCGGGGGGGACTTCGGCAATTAAACCCAGACGAGTCCGATTTTGTAGGGTTGAGTCACCATTAGCATCATATATACGCCCAAAAATATCTGCATCATAGACAGTTTTATATGTGCTATTTTCTGCCTTGCCCGTGACTATAAAGCAAGCAGCAGAAGTTGAACTACTGCTACCTACTACTCCGGTTGCCAGTTCTAATGGGCATTCATGATAAGAAATATCAGATAATTTAATCTGTGTTAATGCTAAAGCTGTGGGTATCCATACCCAAGAAAGTAACCCAATTAGTCCAGCCATAAAAATTAACTGAATTGAGCGTAACTGCATAAAATACACCTTTGATGGGAAATTTACAAAAGTCGGCGTTGCTGATTAAAAGTACAATTTTATCTCACATAGATGCGCTTCAGTTGCACAGAGCAAGAATTTGAAATTCTTGATTTTTGGGGTTGCATAATGGTGATTTGAATGATAGGGTCATCTATCTTGGCAGTTTTCAAGAGGGTGCTAAAGCCAAAGTTTTCGTCACATCACTAAGCAAAATGCGATCGCACAGATTAAACAATTCTACCTCAGTCTGCATCCGTCGCATCAGCCGCAGAAACTCACCTTCAGTGTCAACACTTAAAGCAATGTAGTTAAGAAACATTTTCAGGTAGCCTATCCGCGCTCGCTCTGGCATAGTTGACGCTGTAGGAGTTTGCCATAAACGATCAATATAATTCCGTACTTCTACCAAAGGAACAGGCGTAATCTCCTCTCCTGCTAAAGCCTGACGAATTTGATTAAACAGCCAAGGATTGCCAATTGCCCAGCGTCCCACCATCACACCCGCCGCGCCCGTTTGCGAAAGCACTTTTAGCGCAGTTGTCGCCGAGTTAATATTGCCATTAGCCAGCACTGGACAATCTAGCCGTCTCACAGCTTCCGCAATCAAATCATATTTAACTTCCCCGTGGTACATATCTTTCACCGTGCGACCATGCAAACTCAGCAAATCAATATTGTGGCGGGCGATAATATCGAGAATTTGATAAAAATTATCTGTATTTTCAAAGCCTACGCGCATCTTCACAGTTAAAGGTTTATCATTCACAGCAGCACGCAGTTCTGCCAAAATCCGCTCCACCTTTTCTGGTTCTCGCAGCAACCCACCCCCAACATTTTTGCGATAGATTCTCGGCGCGGGACAACCCATGTTTAAATCTACTCCCGCGATATTGTATTTGCAAAGTTCCTTTGCTGTTCTGACTAAATCGGGAATGCTTTCGCCAATCATTTGTGCAAAAACGGGGCGACCGGTCTCATTTTCGGTGATTGCTGACAGAATTCCCCGATTGAGGCGTGAGGTATCATTGACGCGGAAATACTCGGTAAAGAAGTAGTCAGGACTACCATAATGGGAAATAACCTTCATAAACCAGAGGTTGGTCACATCTTGCATGGGTGCAAGAGCCGTAAAGGGTAGGTTTTTATGAAGCAATGGAGGAAGATGTATCTGTAACATAGAGATGGAGAGCATTTAATAAAGCATAACTGTATCAAAAGATGGTTAAACATCATGCTTACTATTCACAAAAAATTAAAGCTTTTGTCTGTTTAAATATCTACTCAACTCTACTAGATCCTGCCATACCATAGATATAAATAAAAGTATAGATCGGGTTTTCCACATCCAATCATACGGCTAGTCCCTATAATTGATGGGTGGGTTTTTCTACCCGCCAATAGCACAATAATAGAAAGTTAATCAAGAGTAGCATCCATGAATGCTATGATTTTATCTAACTTTTCTGCCTAGACAAAAAAAGTCGCAGACGAAAACCAAATTTAGGCAATAGCGATCGCTTCGCTCACCCTAAGTATCGCCAAAAACCATGGTCTTGTATAATAATACGCACTACTTAAAAAGTGCTGAATTAATTTACTTGTGAGCAAACACTAGCAAAAAAGTTTTGGTAAGATTAATTATTAACAAAAATTAAAAAAGAGCATGGCTAACGCCACCGCGTACTGACTGCACTCCTAAATTTCTGTATTTTTGTGAAAGTGTTACCTTAAACCTATTAGCTACTAACCTGAGTTCAACATAAAATAAGTTGTGGAAAACTCGCCCCAAGTAAGAGTCTCAAACCCTTATTCTCTCGCTCCTTAAAAATCATAACTCCAAACTCCGAACTCCGAACTCCGAACTCCGAACTCCGAACTCAGGTTACTATCTTCCGTACTTCTACTTCCTTATAATTCTTAACCTTGCTATATGGCTCGAGACTATTATGAAACCCTGGGTGTCTCTCGTGACGCCGACAAAGAAGAGATTAAACAGGCTTATCGCCGCCTAGCCCGAAAGTATCACCCAGATGTGAATAAAGAATCTGGGGCAGAGGAGCGATTTAAGGAAATTAACCGCGCCTATGAAGTGCTATCAGAACCAGAGGTTCGCGCTCGTTATGACCGCTTTGGTGAAGCTGGTGTTTCTGGTGCTGCTGCGGCTGGGGCTGGTTTCCAAGATATGGGTGATATGGGTGGTTTTGCCGATATCTTTGAAAGCATTTTCAGCGGCTTTGCTGGTGGTGCAGGTGGAGGTGGACAACCTCAACAAAGACGACGCAGTGGACCCGTGCGTGGCGATGATCTCCGTCTCGACCTGAAATTAGATTTTCGGGAAGCTGTATTTGGTGGCGAAAAAGAAATTCGCATTTCCCATTTAGAAACTTGTGAAGTGTGTACTGGTTCTGGTGCTAAATCAGGAACTCGTCCTCGGACTTGCAGCACTTGTAGCGGCTCAGGTCAAGTTAGACGCGTGACAAGAACTCCCTTTGGTAGTTTTACCCAAGTCTCAACTTGTCCCACCTGTGATGGTACAGGAACGGTTGTGGAAGATAAATGTGAAGCTTGTGATGGTAAAGGCGCAAATCAGGTAACAAAGAAACTAAAAATCAATGTTCCTGCTGGTGTAGACAATGGCACACGCTTACGGATTTCTCAAGAAGGAGATGCAGGTCAACGGAATGGTCCTCCGGGTGATTTATATGTCTACTTGTTCGTAAATGAAGATGAAGAATTTCATCGTGAGGGAATTAATGTTAATTCGGAAATTAAAGTTAGTTACTTACAAGCGATTTTAGGGTGCCGTTTGGAAGTAAATACGGTAGATGGTTTAGTGGAGTTAATTATTCCCGCAGGAACTCAACCGAATACAGTCATGAAACTAGAAAATCGTGGTGTTCCTCGGCTGGGTAATCCTGTCAGTCGCGGTGATCATCTGTTAACGGTGTTAATTGATATTCCCACTAAAATCATCCCAGAGGAACGGGAGCTACTAGAGAAACTGGCTAAAATTAAAGGAGACAGGACAGGTAAAGGTGGTTTAGAAGGATTCTTAGGAGGCTTGTTTAAATCATGAGTGGGTCTTCTGTGTTCACCCCTGACGCTCAACTCGATTTACGTGGTACTCCCTGCCCGATTAACTTTGTGCGAACAAAACTATATTTGGAAAAAATGCCTCCAGGTGGTTTACTGGAAGTTTGGTTAGATCCAGGTGAACCGATAGAACAAGTTCCTGATAGTCTGACAATGGCTGGTTATCAAGTAGAACAAATTACAGATTATTCTGGCTATTTTTCCCTGGTTATTCGCCGTCCGGTTGCTGCGGCATGAAAGGCGAAAATGTTTCTACGGGGCAGTTATTAGGTACGGTGTTAGCTGTACAGGCGAATTTTTATCGAGTGCAGATGGACGAAGTAGGGGCGCAGGGCCTGCGCCCACAAAGGACTCAAGGCCTGCGCCCACAAAGGACTCAGGAATCAGAAACAATAGAAAGTTCTTCTTCCCCTTCTTCGCTGCCCCCTGCCCCCATCCTCCTCTGTACGCGGAGAACACGCCTCAAAAAGATTGGTCAACAGGTGATGGTGGGCGATCGCGTAATTGTCGAAGAGCCAGATTGGGCTGATGGACGGGGGGCTGTGAGTGAGGTTTTACCGCGTCATAGTCTATTAAATCGCCCTGCGATCGCTAATGTTAATCAAATTCTCCTGGTTTTCGCTGTTGCTGACCCTCCCTTAGAACCTATTCAATTGAGTAGATTTTTAATTAAGGCTGAGTCTACAGGCGTTGATGTGCTGTTATGTTTAAATAAATGTGATTTAGTCTCTCCAGAAGAAAAACAGCAAATTAGCGATCGCTTACTAGGTTGGGGTTATCAACCTTTATTTATCAGCGTTCAAAATAACATTAATATTAACCACATAGCTAAATATTTGCAGGATAAAATCACTGTAATTGCTGGCCCTTCCGGCGTGGGAAAATCAAGCCTGATTAATAGTTTAATTCCCAATATCAACCTCCGAGTAGGGGAAGTTTCCGGTAAATTAGCCCGTGGTCGTCATACCACCCGTCATGTAGAATTATTTGAAATGCCTACAGGTGGTTTGTTAGCAGATACGCCTGGTTTTAATCAACCAGATTTAGATTGTAGTCCTGAAGAATTAATTCACTATTTCCCAGAGGCCAGAATTCGCCTAGCTGCGACTCATTGTCGCTTTAGTGATTGCATCCATAAAGATGAACCAGACTGTGCTGTGAGTGGTGACTGGGAACGATATCAGCATTATTTAGAATTTTTGGCTGATGCGATCGCTCATCAAACCCATCTTAACCAACAAGCTGACCCCGAATCCAGTTTGAAATTAATATCTAAAAGCAAAGGACAAAGCCAGTACGAACCGAAACTGGAAAGTAAAAAATATCGCCGAATTTCTCGCAAAACCCAGTTACAGGACTTACAGAATTTATATCAAGACAACGAAGAAAATTGAAAAAGTTAAAAAGTTAGAGAACTCCACAAAAAAGATGAACTGCTTGCAGCAGCGCTAGATCCCTCCGGGACCGATACTGTTCGCTATCCAATCTTGTGGGATGGGCATCTTGCCCGTCCTTGTATTATTAGCGGGCAAGATGCCCGCACCACAATAAATTTTGGGATATTTTTTTAATTGGAGAACTCTTATCAAAACTCTTGTTAAAGAAGGTTTAGTAAATTAAACCTTCTCTTACTTCCATTCTTTCTATATCAGTGATTACAGTTTTTAATAGATACCCAACGAGACTCTGCTATTTGAGAACCGTCTTCTGTGATCACCCCATAATGTTCCTTTTTCCAAATAGGTGCATTATGTTTTAACGTATCAATAGCATACTCACAAGCAGCAAAAGCCTCACTACGATGGGGACAACCTACAGCCACAATCACACTAATTTCCCCCACCGACAATCTCCCAATCCGGTGATATATGACTACCCGACTTACATCAGTCCATTGATCACGAATATGATTAGCAATTTGATAAAACACCTGTAATACCATTGGTTCATAAGCTTGATACTCCAACGCTACCACAGGCTTACCATCCGTTTGATTACGAACCATGCCACTCATTAACACCACCGCACCATTAGCAGGATTATCTGCTTTACTGTAGATTTCTTCTACAAATAATGGCGCTAATGTAATCCCAAAGCTATCTTCGATCCTTGGTTTAAAGGGAATAGCAGATTTATTTGTGATCATTTTTTTGTAGAGTTCTCCAAAATAAATCAAAAATCATTTTTTACTCCTTCCCCCACACAATTACTAATTTGACAACTTTTTCAACAAACTTTAAGTAATTAAATTGAGGGATAGGAGTAATACTTTTATGGGTTATGGTTCTACCCAACGGCCATCAGCTTTGATTAGATTAATCAACTCCTCTACACCTTGATTTTCTGGGACTTTTTTAATTTCTTCTCTACCACGATATAAAGAAATAAAACCGGGGGTTTTGCCAACATAGCCATAGTCAGCATCTGCCATTTCTCCTGGTCCGTTAACAATACAACCCATAACAGCAATATCTAAACCAGTTAAGTGTTTAGTAGCTTCCCGAACTATGTGCAGCACTTCCTCTAGATTAAATAAAGTCCGTCCACAAGAAGGACAAGCGACATATTCAACCATTGTTTTCCGCAAACCTAAAGCTTGCAGAATACTGTAACAAACTGGGATTTCTTTTTCCGGTGCTTCTGTCAAAGAGACGCGGATTGTATCACCAATCCCATCAGTTAATAATGTAGCAATGCCAGCGGTAGATTTAATTCTGCCATATTCACCGTCACCTGCTTCAGTCACGCCCAAATGCAGAGGATAATCCATACCTAAATCATCCATGCGTTTAGCCATAAGACGATATGCAGCCACCATGACAGGAACGCGAGAAGCTTTCATAGAAATTACAACATTGTGAAAATCCAAAGATTCACAAATACGAATGAATTCTATAGCAGATTCCACCATACCTTCAGGGGTATCACC
>JANMGZ010000633.1:0-3105 GCA_031374905.1 Dolichospermum sp. OTE_70_metabat_362_sub | reverse complement strand
CATATTTCTAGCGTCATTGAGTGGATAGCCGCAATTTGGCTAATTTGGATATACGGTGAACTGACAGAAAATCGGAGTTGGTGGGGATTATCCTTTGCCATGTTACCAGCTTTAATCAGCGCAATGTGCGCTTGTACTTGGCATTATTTTGACAATTCCGAATCATTAGAATGGTTAGTCACCCTCCAAGCTACCATGACATTAGTTGGTAACTTTACCCTTTGGGCAGCAGCTTATCTAATTTGGCGTTCCACCAAGTCTGTAAACCCCATTGAGACACAATCTATCAAATCAGAACAATGATATCAAAAGAAACCCTATTTGCCCTCTCTCTCTTTCCCTATCTGGGTTTCTTGTGGTTTATCAGCCGCAGTCCACAAATGCCACGTTTAGCCCTGTATGGATTTTACGGCACATTGGTATTTGTCGCCATCACCATCCCCGCCGCCATTTATGCCAAAATTCAGTACGGAGAACAATTAGCTAATATAGACTGGTTACATGGTAGTGCAGAAGTCTTTTTAACCCTCGCTAATATCTTACTAGTCCTAGGTTTTCGCCAAGCAGTACAGGAATTAAAAAGCAAAAATTAAACTCCGTCTTTGTCCTCTGCACCTCCGCGCCTCTGCGTGAGAAAAAAATTATTGTTTATCAGGAAAAAATAAATGGAAGTCATCCCCGCAATTGATTTATTAGAAGGTCGCTGTGTGCGACTATATAAAGGAGACTACGAGCGATCGCAAGTATTCAGCGAAAACCCCGTCGAAGTTGCCAAAATGTGGGCAGACCAAGGCGCAACCAGACTACATTTAGTTGATTTAGACGGCGCGAAAGCTGGTAAAATCGTTAACTTAGCCGCCATTGAAGCCATTAGAAATAATCTTGATATACCCATTGAAGTGGGGGGAGGATTGCGCGATCGCTCCAGTGTTGTACAATTATTCAATCTAGGTGTTAATTGGGCAATTCTCGGCACTGTTGCCGTCGAACAACCCCAATTAGTCCAAGAACTTTGTCAAGAATTTCCCCAGCAAATTATTATTGGCATAGATGCCCGTAACGGCTTAGTTGCAACTCGTGGTTGGTTAGAAACATCAACAGTATTAGCCACCCAACTAGCGGTACAAATGCAAGAATTAGGTGCAGCAGCCATCATTTACACTGATATTAACCGTGACGGCACATTAGAAGGACCCAATTTAGACGCATTACGAGAACTCGCGGCGGCAATTTCCATACCCGTAATTGCTTCCGGTGGTGTTAGTTCCGTCACCGATTTGTTAAGTTTATTAGCCTTAGAACCCCAAGGTGTCACAGGTGTGATAGTCGGTAAAGCCTTGTATACTGGCGATATTATCCTCAAAGAAGGATTACAAGCCATTGGACCAGGAAGACTGCAAGATATTCCTCCCGATTTCGGTATTTCTAGCATTGCTTAAAAACGGTTTGTTTTTGACTTGCTTACATCCTCACCCTATGAGTATATTGAGGGTGGGGAAATACACAAAACTGTCAATAATGTTGGGTTTAATGTTACCTGAGTTTGATGTAAGAAAATCAGTTAAAAATGAGTATTCAAAAGGGTTAGGTGACAGGGAGTACATAATGGGAATGACACTTTGGATACACACACTTGAAGGACGAAACTACTTGAAGGATAGTAATGATCACAGTCTGATGAACAAAAATTTAGACTCTCTCGATGCATTATGTACCAAAATGAAAGTTAAAAAGCTCAGTGATTACGTGGACTACACGGATCAACAGTTCAACTACAATGAGTTCTATGATAATGACAATGAGCCAGAATTGAAGTCAGAAACCGAGCTGGCATATGGAATTGATGATATGACTTGGTTTGAGGCATCCGATGGTTTAATATCCTTGCAGACAGTGCGAAACAGGATTGCAAAGGATAGACTTCATGGGTTAGATGCTGACAAACTTCAATCGCTTCTTGAGGAACTCGATGACTGCATCTCAATTCTCGATGACTCAGTATCCAGAGGTGGTAAGTTCCACCTGTCGCTAGTCGAGTGACTTGTATGTGGTTGTTGGTCGGGATACCTAAAATTTGCGCTGTGAAATTGCTAGTTCACTCAAACCCATACCCCATCGACCTTACCTAACAGTAAGTACATTTAAAAAAATTAATTTTTTGAGAAATTTTTGGCGTAGCCTTTAATTCTCAATAAGCAATAATTATTGATATAGGACTAATATTTGATTTTTGAAATATACGTAGGGTGGGCATTGCCCACCCTACACTACTTAAAATTTTTCAAATATCATTTATGATTCCTATAAAACATTTGCTGTTACTCACTTTTAGACTTTTTATTTACATCGAACTCAGGTAATGTTGGGTTTCCTTACGTCAACCCAACCTACATGACTTAACTTTTATTTCTGCCGTCTAAACCTTTTTGCACCAAATTTAAACATTCATAGGATGATGAAAATAATTTGGGTGCGGCAATATTACTCAATGATTCTGGTGCATAATGATCATAATAACATCTATCATTTTTTTGATAAACAATAATTAGATTATGACGATAAATATCGGGTAATAGGTTTTACTTTAAGTTGACACTAACGAGCTTTTGCTTTACCCCTACCTATAGAATCAAATAATTAAACCGTTTTGAGTATAATTAATACCTGAAATTATTTGATTAATTTAATTTTCAACATAATTTATAACGATAAATACTTATCCCCTTCAGTTTCAATTCCATTCACAGACTCCTCCAAAACCTCACCCTCTTTAGAATTAAGCAACTTCAGCCTATTCCTTTGTCGAGTCTTCGCAGCAGCTTTAAGAAGCTTCAACTTATAAGCATCCACATCCTTATACCAACCTAACTTATAACCATTGATCACAGTATAATTTTCCTTTAAACATTTTTTCCATCCAGAAAAACGACTAATACTTTTCCAATTATCCAAAAGTCCTCTATCTTCTTCTTGATAACTTAACTTCACAAACTTCTCATATTGAGGATAATCAGCAGTAACTAAAGCCTCAATTTGATGTAAAATTGGCGGGTCATCTTCCAGATCATAATCTTGATAAGTAACGTGCAAATATCGCAAATCAAT
>JANMGZ010000631.1:0-3765 GCA_031374905.1 Dolichospermum sp. OTE_70_metabat_362_sub | reverse complement strand
TTGTACCAACAGTAAACGCTGGGTAGCCAAGTGCGGAGAGGATAACCGCTGAAAGCATCTAAGTGGGAAGCCCACCTCAAGATGAGTACTCTCACTACGATAAGTAGGTAAGGTCACGGGCAGAACACCCGTTAATAGGCTCTATGTGGAAGTACAGTAATGTATGAAGCAAAGGAGTACTAATAGACCGAGGGCTTGACCTCTATTTAATTTTGTTATTGTTGATTCTCGTTCTTTTTGCAGTCTTCAGGGTTTTGTGAATTTTAGATTTTAAATTTTAGATTTTGGATTAAAATGTCCAATCTAAAATCCAAAATCCAAAATCCAAAATTGCCAAGTTTTCCTGGTGTCTATGGCGCGGTGGAACCACACTGATCCCTTCCCGAACTCAGAGGTGAAACGCTGCTGCGGCGACGATAGTTTAGGGGTAGCCCTACGTCAAAATAGCTCGATGCCAGGTCTATTTTTTAACAACAAAACCCCTTCATTGTAATAATGAGGGGGTTTGTTTTTGGTTTTTCTGGCGTTGCTGATTTCGGGTATGATAGAGGAAAAGTGCAGGGGAACGCCTCTTTTTTCAACCTGGCTTTCAGGCTCTATCCTCTATGAAACAAGCTTTTTTACCACCTTTTTACCCGTTAAAAGTTTAAACACTACTAGTTTTTTAGTTTTCGTTGAACAAATATTACTACCTCAGTCGTGGATTGGAGTAATTGTAGTCTTTTTTGTTCACCTACTTATTCGTAATATAAATTTAGATTTCGTTATTAAAATTTACTTTAATCTAACTCGATTTCCTATCAATTCTCAATAATTAAGACTTATTGAGAATTTACTTCCTGTGTTTAAAAGTCTGCAACCCTTTTGAAAACTGATTTTCTTACATCGAATTCAGGTAATTTAGGGCGCAAGACCTGCGCTCCTACAGGGTTTTCGAGTTAGCTAAATTGTTCGATAATTCCCCCACCTAAGACTTTTTCTCCGTCGTACCAAACCGCAGCTTGTCCAGGTGTAATGCTGAATTGAGGTTCATCAAATACTAACTGGACACGGGAATCTGGTAAGGGAATTACTGTGATGGGTACGGGTTGAGAACGATAACGAATTTGCACTTCGGCGCGAATGGGGGTAACAGGTTCGGTTATGGAAACCCAATTTACTCGATTTACTGTACATTCTGATTGAGTTCCTTTGGTGCGATCGCCTACAACTACCCTGTTATTAGCTGCATCTAGTTCGATGACATACAATGGTTCAGCCGCAGCAATGCCTAAGCCTTTTCGCTGACCAATGGTGTAATGATGAACACCATCATGTTGTCCCAAAACTTTACCCGTTTCGTCAATAATATCACCAGGTTTAGGAGCTAAATATTTATCTAAAAATGCCCGCATAGAACCATTGCTTTCTACCAGGCATAAATCTTGACTTTCTGGTTTATCGGCGGTTTTTAAATTGTATTCAGTGGCAATTCTGCGAGTATCTGTTTTATTGAGTTCACCCAGAGGAAAAATGGTTGCCCCTAATAAGTCTTGGGATAAGTCATAGAGGAAATAAGATTGATCTTTGTTGCGGTCTACGGCTCGTAACAATTGGTAACGATTAGTAGTGTCATCGTAATGAATTTGGGCATAATGACCTGTGGCGATTTTATCCGATGCCAATTTTTCCCGTGCATATTGCACCATTGGACCAAATTTCACTGTTTTGTTACATTGGGAACAAGGCAACGGAGTAATTCCCACACTGTAGCCAGTTACTAAAAAATCAATAATTTCTGTTTGAAAGACATCCCGAATATCAACAACTTCATGGGGAATGCCCAATTGTTCACAAATATCAGCCGCGTCGATCATTCCTTCAGAGCAACATTGCCCTTTGCCTTTCATCAGCCAAAGGGTTAAACCAATTACATCATAGCCCTGATTATGCAGGATAGCGGCGGCTACGGAACTATCAACGCCACCGGAAAGACCAACGACAACTTTTTTCATACTTTTCAAAGTCCTTGCGGCTTAGTTTTTGCCACAAAGAGATTTTTATTTGACCACAAGGTGCAAGACTGCTCAATTGTAGCACACATACTTATCAAGCCTGAAAAGGACGGCAAGAGGAAAGTCTCCATATTGTCCAGATTAGTGAGAAAATGAAAACTTGCAATTATCTTTACCTTGTATTGCTGACGGCTCAAAGGAATCTGAAAAAATGTGGAAAAGAATTACGTTAATCTTATTATTGGTGTTGAGTTTTAGTTTGAGTAGTCCCGGTGTCGCTAATGCGGCTGGACTTAATAGTTTTGTGGATAGTGCTGACGGTTATCAGTTTGATTATCCTAATGGTTGGTTACAAGTGAAAGTTGGTGATGGGCCTGATGTGGTATTTCACGACTTAATTGAAGTATCAGAAAATGTCTCTGTCGTTATTAGTCCGGTTTCTTCTGGGAAAACTTTGGCAGAATTGGGAACACCAACAGAAGTTGGTTATAAATTAGGAAAAGCGGCTCTTGCTCCTGTAGGTTCTGAGCGGACTGCTGAATTAATCAATGCGGCTGAAAGGGAAGTAAATGGGAAAATTTACTATCTTCTAGAATATGAAGTTAAATTTCCTAATGGACAAGAAAGACACAATATTTCTAGTGTGGCTATAAGTCGTGGTAAGCTTTTTACGTTTAATGCTTCAGTTCCCCAGAAACGGTGGAAAAAACTACAACGCATGATTGATGAAGTTGTGAATTCTTTCACTGTTTATTAATAATTAGAAATGCTGGTAATTGACAATTAACAATTATCAATTACCAAAAATTACTTATATAGAAATCTATGAAAATTCCGCAATTTGTCCTTGCTTCTGCCTCCCCTGCGCGTCGTCGGTTACTGCAAACTGTGGGGATTGAATCAATAGTTTGTCCGAGTGATTTTGATGAGTCACAAATACAACTAACCGAAGCAGGGGAATTAGTGAAAACTCTGGCTCAGTGTAAAGCGGAAACTGTGGTTTCTCAATTTCCATCGGCTTTGGTCATGGGTTGTGATTCAGTTTTGGCTATGGGTAGGGGGATTTATGGTAAACCAGGGAATGCTGAGGAAGCGATCGCTCGGTGGCAATTAATGCAAGGTAATTCTGGTGATTTGTATACAGGTCATGTTTTGATTGATACTAAAAAAAATCAAACTGTCGTTAAATGTCAAGTTACTAGGGTGTACTTTGCCAAAATGAGCGATCGCGCAATTCAAGCTTATGTAGCCACAGGTGAACCTCTTCAATGTGCTGGAGCATTTGCTTTAGAAGGGTTTGGCAGTTTATTTGTGGAAAAAATAGAGGGTTGTCATAGTAACGTCATTGGTTTGAGTTTACCCTTATTGCGGCAGATGATCACCGAATTAGGATATGAAGTTACAGATTTTTGGAGTTAGTTAAGTAATTATTATTCCCAACTTTTAAGGGATAAAATGTTAGAAAATAGAGACTACTATCTTAATATAGAATTGGTTTAGGAAAACAAAGCATGAAACGTGATGAGGTACTGGCAACTTTAGCTGCACACAGAGAAAAGTTACAGGAACTGGGAGTAAAATCCCTTAATTTGTTTGGTTCAGTGGCGCGGGATGAAGCAAGTTCAGATAGCGATGTAGACTTTTTAGTTGAGTTTAATCGTTCGGGTGGGTTGTTTCAACTTTTGCGAGTCCAGTATTATTTAGAAGATATTCTGGGATGTTCTGTAGATTTGGGAACGGAGGATGCTTTGAGAGAACATTTGCGAAAACC
>JANMGZ010000585.1:0-2969 GCA_031374905.1 Dolichospermum sp. OTE_70_metabat_362_sub | reverse complement strand
GTTGATAAGGTCATCCCACGTCCAGTCTCACCTACGGAGTAATCAACAATTAGTAAATCATCTCCTGCTCCCCCATTGGCAGTGTCATTCCCTAAGAGGGTGTTTATCGTGTCGTTACTAGATGTTCCTGTAATGGTGTCATTCCCGTTAGTACCTGTAAAATCTTGCTGTTCTACCTGAATAACTTCTCCGTTTACCGTAATCGTCCCGTGATCATCTTCTGCTTCCAAAGCCTGTAAAGTCTGAGTATCCAGACTGTAACCCTGTACCAACGCCGCGAAAATCGCTCCTTCATCTCCGGCGCTATCCAAGGTATTGATATGAGCATCAACAAAATGCCCAATTTCCTCTAACAGTGTACCAACTAAAGTTTCTGGCGTGGCTGTTGCGACAAAATTAGCTGATAAATAAATCTTATTAGTGGTGCTGGCATAAGCGCCGTTAGCATTACCAAGAATGCTACTATCAAGAATTTCAATTTGTGGAACTTGACTAAAATCACCAGATTGCCACTGTAAACGCAGAATTTCCGCGAAACTGCGATCGTATTGCGTACCAAAAGCAGTATCGAAAACTTGCCAGAAATTGTCTAAACCTGAAAAAGCGCTCAGTTGATTGTATGTCAGCGTCAGGGCAGAGTTAAGTATGGTATTCATAGAATTTGATGAGTTTTTGGTATTGTATTAACGATGTCTGAAAGCGATAGTAGGTGTCACGACTTGTAACACTTTTTAGTTAAAGACTATACACGGACAAGTATGACACGAATACTTGTAGGTGTCAAACTCTATATTTATGCGACAAGTTAGGATATTTTTTAAATTGGTAGTTCTCAATGTCAATACTATAAATCAATTTTTAATAGCTTATATTCCCGTCAAATATGCAATTCAAAGGTTAAAGTATGTTTAAAAAGTCTAATTGATGACTACAATGGACGATTAAAATACCCTCTAAGACTATACTCAAAACAGCTTAATTATGTGATTCTACAGGTAGGAGTAAAGCATGAGATAAACCCCTACCCCATAAATCTAAATTGTCTGTTAATACTGTAAAAGCTCAAATTCCTATCCCGTTAAATATATCAAAGAACTTTATGCCCCAAAATTATAATTCCATCAACAGCTACAACAAAACCATAAAAATAATTAGCATTGCCACAATAGTATTCTCTCTAACGGCTTGTACCAACATCCCAAATTTACCCCAATTCAAAACCAACAACGAACCCTTAAAAAATGCCATTCATAACAATCAAATTAATCCCAAATCACGGCTACCAGCTAAAGTTGAAAACCTCACTTTTACCGTTCCCGTTAAATATCAAGCAAAAACCATTTATAAGGTTGAACCCAGCAATAAAGAGAAAGTAATTGCTTTAACTATTGATGATGGTCCCTGGCCAAAAACCACCGCAAAAATGTTAGATATCCTCAAACAAAATGATGTGAAAGCCACATTTTTTTTGGTAGGAAGCGCCTTACAAGAAAATCCTGAAATAGCCAAACGAGTTGTCGCTGAAGGTCACGCTATTGGTAATCATACCTGGCATCATTGGTATCGAAAGATGGATGAAGCCACAGCTAAAAGTGAAATTGAAAAAACAAATGAATTAATTTATAAAACTACAGGTGTAAAAACATCTTTTTTCCGTCCCCCAGGAGGCTATTTAAACAACGGATTAGCCGCTTATGCTAAAAGCCAAAAAAACTCCGTTGTTATGTGGTCAGTGACTTCAGCAGACACTGATCCGCGGGCAAAATATCAAGTATTTGTGAAAAATGTTCTCAGAGATGCTAAACCTGGTGCTATTGTGTTAATGCACGATGGTGGCGGAAATCGGGAAAGAACCGTGAAAGCCTTGCCAGAAATCATTAGCGGACTCAAACAGCAAGGCTACCGATTTGTTACAGTTCCTGCACTTCTGGAAATGCAGCAATAAGAGTTAATTTTGGGCGCACACCTGAGTTTAGATTTTGGGCGCAGGCCCTGCGCCCCTACGGATACATTTTACTCACTAACGACGGAAGCACAGACTTGAGACTCTTGCCAAAGTTTATACAAGAAAAACTCCGCGCTATAGCTCATAGTAGTGACAAATACACCTACAGCATCATCATTACCATCAGATAACCAAGAACCATCTAGGGTAACTTCTAAGTATTCAGTGTCACAATTACACAAAGCAATAATTTCGCTATCATGGCGATTTACTTCGGCTTTTAGTCTTTCTACTCCCGGTAAATCAAGAGGTAGCAAAAAGGAAGCTGTGGTAGGTTCAAGGCGCAAAGTTTGACTGACACGCAGTGCCAAAATAACTCTTTGCGTTACCCATTCTTCTAAAGATTGAGTGAGACACTCTAAATAAAAACTGTTATCGGTGTAAGTTAATTTCAGCATTCCTTTTGCTCTCCTGTTATTCCAGGTTTGCTTGCATATCAATCCAAAACTTTTCAGCAAATGTCACTGTCGGGTGAATAGGTGCTTTAGGTAATTTCCGCAAGGGCATCCCAGCTTCAGCGGGTGTTTTATCGCCTTTGCGAGAATTGCATCGTTCACAAGCTATGACTACGTTATCCCAAGTATGTCGGCCGCCTTTAGATCGGGGAATGACATGATCTAGGGTGAGATGTTTATTGCTACCGCAATATTGACAACTGCTATGATCTCGCCGTAAAACCTCGCGACGATTGACTGGCGGAACTTTCCACATTCGCTCTGTAGCAGCAATTTTCAAACGGATGTGTTTGGGGACACAGAGGACAAATCTAGGTGAATTAATCAACCAACCGCCTTCTGTAGAAAATTCCAATGGTTCGGCTTTATTGCTGACTAGCAACACTATCGCCCGCTTGATATTTACCCTACACAATGGCAAGTAATTCTGGGAAAACACGACCACAGATTGCTCTAATACTTGGATTGCGCTTGTCACAGCCTGACTCCTTATAAAAAAACCCCCGCTT
>JANMGZ010000547.1:0-13922 GCA_031374905.1 Dolichospermum sp. OTE_70_metabat_362_sub | reverse complement strand
TGACTTAATTTAATTGTCTGAATCAGGTAGTTATCTCGACTTCGCTCGATAACCACCTGATTCAGACAATTATTCAACTCTAGAAATCAGCATTATTCGTGGTGCAGTTTTCTACATTAAATCAATTTCTGCTAATGTGAGTTGATAAGCTTCGTTAACTAAATCTGAAAGTCGCTGTTCTAATTTTAAAGCTTCATTTTTAAAATATACGGACGGTGGGCATTGCCCACCCTACAATTATATTTTGGGATCTGATTACATCAATGGTAACATATCAGATAAACGAATTTGCAAATCTGGAAACTCTAAAGGGGAAACTGTCTCATTTTCCCCAATAATTACCTGACTTTCATAACCTGTTTGCGTTGGGTTTCTAAAAATGTACAACTCACGTTTCACAACATCTAAAACCCAATAATCTTTAATTCCTGCTAAAGAATAAGCTTTAGCTTTAGTTTCACAATCTAATTTCAAACTACTATCAGCAACTTCAATAATTAAATAAACTTCCGATGGTGTAGGATGATGATCTGCATAGTCCAAAGGATCAATTTTAGCAACCGAAATATCCGGTTCTGGTTCAGACTTATCATTTAATTTCACAGGTTCTTGACTAGATACCCAAGCACGATTTTCTAATCTTTTTTTGAATAAATAGTCTGTTCTTACCACTGCTGAACGGTGCGCTGTTCCTTTTGCAATCATCCAAATAATTCTCCCCTCTAATAGTTCCACCCGTTCATCTGGTGCAAAAATACCCGCTTCATTCATGCGGTGATATTCTTCCACCGTCCACAAGCGCAATTGTAGATTTGTTTCTGTACTTTGCATAGCGGCTTTAATCACCTTGAGGTGTTTAGATTCACTCTTCTTTAAATATATGAGATCCCCGACTTCTTTGAGAAGTCGGGGATCTGGGAATGATAATATTTTTGATTACTTCTGGGTAATATGTTTCAGCAAACCTGCACAAGCATCCATTAGCAAATCAATAACTTGATTAAATCCCTCAGTTCCCCCATAATAGGGGTCTGGAACTTCCTTGAGAGTGTGTGTAGTGCAAAAATCGCACATCATCCTAACTTTAGAATGATATTGTCCGGAAAGGTCAACAGCTAGAATATCATCATAATTATTGCGGTCCATTGCTAATATCAAATCAAACTCTTGAAAGTCACGGATTTGAAATTGACGAGCTTGGCCTTGGAGTTTAAAACCTAACTTATTCTCTGCTGCGGCACTCATGCGTCTATCTGGCGCTGCACCGATGTGATAACCAGCAGTACCAGCCGAATCGCAAAGAATTGTTTTACTCAAACCCTCTTGGTCAATCAGATGATTCATAATATTTTCAGCCGATGGTGATCGGCAAATATTACCAAGGCAGACAAACAGTAACTTATAAGTCATAATATTTTGATTTTTGTGTCAGTTGTCAGTTATTTTATGCTACTGACCACTGACTACTAACTAATGACTACATTCCAGGTAATTCCAGTCCACTGGTCAAATCTTCCATCCGTTCCCGCATGGTTTCGGTAGACTTTTTATAGGCATCTTTCATAGCCGCAGCCACTAAATCAGAAAGCACTTCTGCACCTTCTTCTAAAGCAGATTGAGCAATTTCTACTCGTTTCGGTTCTTGGTTTCCACTGACAACAACTTTAACAAGTCCACCGCCAGATTCTCCCAGAATCTCCATTTGCTCTAATTCTTCTTGAAGACGCTTTGCACCTTCTTGAACTTGCTGCGCTTTTTTAAAAGCTTCGGCTAATTCTTTCATTTTGCCTAAGCCAAAGCCAAATCCCTGTCCTTTTTCTGCCATAACTGGTTATCCGCTATACGATTACTGACAAATCAAATTCAATTATAGATGCGATGGGTAATTGTCAATTGTCAATTGTCAATTGCCCTTAGCAACCCCCTTGAAACTCACCCAACATTTTCACTTCTGGTTCTAGCCAAATTGACCAGCGTTCTTGTACCTCATGTTGAATATGACGAATGAGGCAAAAAATATCACTGGCTTTAGCTCCTCCCCGATTGACAATAAAATTAGCATGGAGTTGGGCAACTTGCGCTCCTCCTAATTGATAACCTTTGAGTCCGGTTTGTTCAATTAACCAACCAGCCGTATAAGGTTTAGGATTTCTAAACACACTGCCACAACTAGGATAGCTGTAAGGTTGGGTGCTGAGTCGGTGTTTTTTATGTTCCTTCGTCCTCGCTGTCACTTGCACCGGATCTGCTCCTGGTTGGAGTTGGAAGGTGGCTTGAGTCACAACCCGGTTACCACCTTGTAGCTGTGAACTCCTGTATGTGTAACCTAATTCCTCCGGGGTGAGAGTTACTAAAGTTCCATCTGGGGAAAGAACTTGAGCGCTAACTAACATATCTGCGATACAGCTACTATGCGCTCCAGCATTCATCACCACCGCACCGCCCAAAGTTCCCGGAATACCTACAGCCCATTCTAATCCTTCCCATCCCAAAGCGGCTGCATCCCATGCTAGAGTAGGGATAGGTTCTCCTGCGGATACGGTTAATTGACCTGTAGCTGGGTCAAAATTTTTAGAACGAAGATGACGGGTAGCGATGACTAAACCAGGTATACCGCGATCGCTCACCAACAAATTAGAACCAGCACCTAATATGGTGACTGCTAAATTATTTTCTTTTGCGTACTCAATACTTGCTTGCAACGCTCCTAAATCATGGGGAGAAACATAGCATTCAGCCTCTCCTCCAACTCGATAAGAAGTAAACGCTGACAAAGAGGTATGGGTTTTGAGAGGACAATTTGTTCCTGGTAAGTAAATTAGTTTACTATTATCCACATCATTTTGAGTTTGCAGTTGTGGAGTCAAATCAGAAAATTCGCAGATTTTGCCAAATCCCTGGGAAGTTATCATCTTTACTTCAATTGGTGAATTTTTAACATTTGTTATTTATTTACCGTAAAAGTCCGGTATTGGAGTTCCTAGATCAAACCTGCTAGAGTGCAGTTGTGATCTCAAGATGTGGCAATTGCCGGTTCACTCATGGTGGTAATAAGTTCAGGAATAGCCTGATTCAAATTACCCGCACCTAAAAATAGCGCTAAATCTCCCGAACGCAAGTTTTGCAGTAAAAACTCACTAACTAAAGCTAAAGTTTGTTGATAAACTACTTGAGGATTGTGTTTACTAATTGCCGTGGCTAAATCTTCTCCACTGACTTGTCCTAAATCAGGTTCACCCGCACTGTAAATATCAGTCAGCACCACTAAATCAGCATGGGTAAAAGACTCAGCAAACTCTTCTAAAAACGTTAATGTCCGAGTATAACGATGGGGTTGGAAGATAGCAACTACCCTTTGTCCAGGTCTAGCTTGAAGACGAGCAGCGGCTAAAGTAGCACGAATTTCACTAGGATGATGGGCATAGTCATCAATAAAAGTTACCCCAGCAGCCTCACCGCGGAACTCAAACCGTCGTCTTGCACCTTCAAAAGTAGCAATCCCTTGGGCAATTTCTCCAAATTCTAATCCCAAAACTCTACCCACAGCTACAGCTGCTAGAGAATTGCTGAGATTATGATGACTTAATAACTGTAAATTTAATAAACCCAAAGCTTTACCTTTTTCCCATACCAAAGCTGTTGTCCCATCAGCCCGGTAATCTATATTGGTAACGGTGTAGTCAGCACCTTTTTCTGGGTAAAGACTATAGCTAATAGTTGGTTTTAACCGATAACGCACTGTCTCACAATCAATACTACCCACCAAAGTTTTGCAACCTTGGGCAAAGGTTTGGAAAGTATCAACCACCTCTTCTAAAGTTTCGTAATGATCAGGATGATCTAATTCAATATTAGTAATAATGCCAATCTCTGGAGCGTGTTTCACCAAAGAACCATCAGACTCATCTGCTTCTGCTACCAAGTAACGGCTTTCCCCCATTCTGGCATTACCTTCCCAAGCCTTAACTTCACCACCGACCAAAATTGTCGGATCAAGTCCAGCTTGCAATAGCATATAACCAATCATGCTACTGGTAGTAGTTTTGCCATGAGTTCCCGCCACAGCAATACTGTAATAATCAGCAATCAAAGCCGCGAGAACATCCGAACGATGCCAAATTGGGCAACCTAATTCTAGTGCAGCTTTATATTCCAAATTATTAGCATTAATGGCTGTGGAACAAATCACTTGAGGCAAGGTTGTTTTCGCCGCAGACAACTTTTCTGGAGAAGTTAATAGTACGGCATCAGCCGCAACTTCAGGCAGAAAAAATTCCAAATTGTTTGCTTCTTGTTTACTAAAAATATGAGCGCCCAGAGATTCTAACTTGTGCGTAATATGGTTAGCACGCAAATCTGAACCAGATACTGGTAATTGGCGTTTGGTTAGAACATAAGCCAAAGCAGACATTCCAATCCCACCAATCCCAATGAAATGAAATGGTCTACCACTAAAATCTATAGAATTACTCATTTTATTCACCTTTTACACCACACCACACCAGAATCACATAAAACACGCGTATCATAACAGGATTTTGATTTTTACAGATACAAATTATCCCATTCAAAATATTCATCCCTGCTGAATGATTAATTTTTGACTTTGGTTTTGCCCCTTGAGCCAGATTATCCCCCTACCGAACATTCTTGCTCTTTCTAATCTGCTGATAAGATTATTCTGAAAATATCTGCTACATCGGGAAAGAAAATTGTGTAAATTTAAATACATTTTGTGATGACTTTTTTAGAACTAAGTAAGATAGCTTTGAGCATAGCAACTTGCATCACTGGCCGAAAGCTGGAGTCGGAATTGACTACAATAGTACATTGGTCGTGAAACTATTGTTCAATTTATAAAAATCATCATTAGTCATTAGTCATTGGTAAGAAATAAATCTGCTCCCTGCTTTGTGAACTCTACCCCCAACAGTTTATAAATAAATTCTGGATTTTTTTGTTGATTTAAAACTTTCTCGTTATAAATAGCCTCCCCCTTTGCGATATGATTGGGGTCAACGATATCAACTTATAGGCATAAATACAGAGGGCAAGACACTGTGATTAGAGTTGCAATTAACGGTTTTGGGCGCATTGGACGTAACTTTGCCCGCTGCTGGGTGGGTAGAGAAAATAGCAATATTCAATTGGTCGGTATCAATGATACATCCGATCCTAGAACTAATGCTCACTTGCTTAGATATGACTCCATGTTAGGCAAATTGAAAGGTGTAGATATTAGTGCTGATGACAACTCCATCACTATTAATGGTAATACGGTTAAGTGCGTATCTGACCGCAACCCAGATAACTTGCCCTGGAAAGAGTGGGGAATTGACCTGATTATTGAATCAACAGGCGTTTTTACCAGCAAAGAAGGGGCAATGAGGCACGTAAATGCCGGAGCTAAAAAAGTTCTAATTACGGCCCCCGGTAAAAATGAAGATGGTACTTTTGTAATTGGTGTAAATCATCATGATTATGACCACAACAAACACAACATTATCAGTAATGCTAGTTGTACAACTAACTGTTTAGCACCGATTGCCAAGGTATTAGATGAAAAATTTGGTATCATTAAAGGCATAATGACTACTACCCACAGCTACACAGGTGATCAGCGGTTACTAGACGCTTCTCACCGTGATTTGCGTCGGGCACGAGCTGCAGCTATCAACATTGTTCCCACCTCTACAGGTGCAGCAAAAGCAGTAGCGTTGGTACTTCCTCAGTTGAAGGGTAAGCTAAATGGTGTCGCTTTGCGTGTACCAACCCCTAACGTTTCCATGGTAGATTTTGTTGTTCAAACCGAGAAGCGCACTATTGCCGAAGAAGTTAATCAAGCTCTCAAAGAAGCTGCTGAAGGTCCACTGAAAGGCATTTTGGGTTATACCGAATTGGAACTTGTATCTTCTGACTATCAAGGTACAGATGAATCTTCTATTGTTGATGCCAGCTTGACTATAGTTATGGGTAATGACATGGTGAAAGTTATGGCATGGTATGACAATGAGTGGGGTTATAGCCAACGTGTTCTTGATTTAGCTGAATTAGTAGCCCAAAAATGGGTTTAATAGTTAATTGTCAGTTGTTTGTTGTTTCAATACCAGTGACTACTGACTACTGACTAATGGAATGGAATGGGCGCAGGCCCTGCGCCCCTACTGACCAAAATGTTTAAATCCCTGGCTGAGGCTTAAAACCTGGTCGGGGATTTCTGCTTTTTGATGGTGGAGAATCACGTTTGATTCTGAGGTAATTGTGCCGATTATGGCTGCACCTGTGCTTAATTTTTGTACTAACTTTAATGCAGGTTCTGGTGGTAAACACAGGACTAATTCAAAATCTTCGCCACCATAGAAGGCATATTCTAATGATTTTTCTGGGGTTAGCCAGTTTTCAAAGGCTAAAGGAAAGGGTATTTTACTAGATTCTATAACTGCACCTACTTTGCTGGCTCGGCAAATTTGTAATATTGCATCTGCTAAACCGTCGCTACTATCCATACCAGTAACGATGATTTTAGATTTTAGATTTTGGATTTTGGATTGGGATTCTACAATTTCCCACAAAATACGTAAGACATCTAAACGTGGCTTGGGGCGTTGGTGGGCGGTGATTAAGGCTGCCTTGGCTTCAGTTTTGAGGCTTTGACCGATTGAGGGATTTAACAGTAGTTCTAAGCCTGCACGGGACGATCCATGTGTACCTGTGATCACAATAGCATCTCCTACTTGAGCCGTGGAACGACGGATGATGAAATTGGGGTTGGCGTGACCAAAGGCGGTAATTGCTAAGGTGGTAATGGGCGATCGCACTATATCACCACCAACTATGGGAACATGATACTTTGCCAAGCATTCTGTCATGCCCTGATATAATCGCTCAACCCAATTTACAGTTATATTTCCAGGTAAACCTAGTCCAACAGTTATTCCTAAAGGAGTCGCCCCCATTGCTGCTAAATCGGATAAATTAGCCGCCGCAGCCCGCCAACCTGCATCCTCTGGAGAGGTGGTAATATCACTAAAATGCACACCGTCAACGAGCATATCTGTGGTGACTATTAAAGATTGATTTGGCAACGTTTCCAAAACTGCGGCATCATCACCAATTATATCGGGTGGACAAAAGCATTGTAATCTTTCTAAAAGACCTTGTTCACCAATATCTCGAACTCGCAAGGAAGATAAATCATTATTCATATTAAATTAACTCATTACTTTACAGACTAAAATAAAAGTATCATCTCGGAGACTATTGATATGGTTTCTACCGTTGGCATTACAGACACCATTAAAAGCTTGAGTGATTTACAAACTCGTTGTCACTTACACCAAGCAGAAGATGAAAACTTTTTTAACGAATGGTTGACAGACTTACCCCAACTCAACCCACAAGAACAATCAGGTGTTACTCGCATTAAACAGCGTTATGATTATCATCGCGTTGATGGTCTATTATTAGAAGGGACGATTAATCTTTTAGTCGTTTCACCACTTTTGGAACTTGCAGGTTTTCTAGATTCACCTTACCGAATTCGCTCACCCTATGGCATAACTTTAGAAATTGAAGAACCAGAAGAAACAATTCGCGGTTTTATTGATGTCCTAGTTGTCCAGGAAAAACTGTGGATTTTTGTGGTTGAATCTAAACGAAATAGCATTCCAGTTGTCACAGCAATACCGCAGTTATTAGCCTATATGTTAACTACTCCCCACCGGGATAAATCAGTATTTGGTATGGCTACAAATGGCGATGAATTTATATTTATAAAACTAGCTATTACAGACAAACCTCAATACGACGTATCCCGCACATTTTCTTTATTTCCTCGACGACATGAATTAGCTGAAGTTTTGCAAATTTTAAAACGATTAGGAGAGGCTGTTCTAGCTTAATTGATTTATACCCTAAAACAATTTTTAAGTAAATTAATATTTCTCTGAATACTGCGAGAGTCAGATCCCCGACTTCTTTAAGAAGTCGGGGATCTTGTTCATTCAATAATTAAGCTGCTTTGGGTTGAACTAGATTTTCTATGCCTTGAATAATGGTTGCTGATTCGATTTTATCACCAGCTTTGAGTTTATCTAAAACCTCTCTCCCTTCAGTCAAATAACCAAACACAGAATAACGACCATCTAAAAGATTGCGTCCGGCTGGAGTAAGTTCTGGTTCAAAAAGGAAAAAGAAAACTTGAGAAGAACCGCCATTTGCTTCATTTTCTGGCCGGGCCATAACTAAAGCACCAAAAGACGAAAAAGGTAAAACTGGCATATCTAAATAACGTCCAGATTCTTCGAGAGTAATACCATAGGTTGGTTCTTTTTCACCTTGGACTAAAATCTCTAAAGGAACAGCGCGATATTTGCCAGTTTGAGGATCAATAAAACCGACTTCTTTACCAACAGGATCTCCAGTTTGGAGAAAATAAGATTCTTCGGAACGAGTGAATTCTAAACCGTTATAAAAACCTCTTTGTACCAAATCCACAAAATTACCAGCAGTAACAGGGGCGCTATAGCCATCTACAACTACGGTAAGATCGCCTTTATTAGTTTTGAAAGCAATCGTAGCTCGTCCTTTAAGTTGGGGTAAGTTACTAAACTGGGCCGGGACTTCAAAGGGGAATTTCGTCACCATTGATTCTTCTAACAAGCTGACAAGATTGAGTAATTTGGCTCTTCCGTTAAGAATGGGTTCTTTTTGTTTAGTTTTAACTACTTCTTGCAGTTCTGTGATGCCAGATTTCAATTCAGTCAACCAAGCTTCGGCTTGAGGTTGGCGTTCTTCCGGAACGCTTGCTAATATTTGGGAAGGTTTATCGAGTATCTGCGATGCTTGCTTGAGGTCATTATTAACTGCGCTCCATCGCTTATTTGCCCGCAGTTGGTTAGAAATGTCTTCTAAACTGGCTTGTAATTTACGTACGGCTTGATTATCTATCGGTAGTGCATAGCGTAATAAAGCCTTACCGTCGGTAATTGCATTTCCCGCTGGTAAGCCGGCGTTACTAGTGGGAGTCCACCCAGCCGTACTTATGCCTAAAAATATTGTTAATAGCAATATTGCCTTTAGGCTGTTCTTCACCCAGGACTTTAATAAGTTCAACATGAAATTTCCCTTTCTTGTGGCATCAAAGTGTTGACTGGAAGTAACTCATTGATTATCTTCCCACACTGGGGGACCAGGAGGCAGAGGGCAGGGGGCAGAGGGCAGGGAGAATATTTATTACCTATTACTTATTGCCTTTTTCCTGACAACTGACTACTGGCAATTAACAACTAACAACTTATGGCGCGGGAAGGGTACAATAAATGCCGATTGTCTTGCAAAATTTGAAAGTTTCATGATCTCTAGTAACGACTTTCGACCTGGTGTTTCGATTGTATTAGATGGTTCGGTCTGGCGCGTGATAGATTTTCTTCACGTTAAGCCAGGCAAGGGTTCTGCCTTCGTGCGGACAACGCTAAAAAATGTCCAAACGGGGAAACAGTTAGAAAAAACTTTTCGGGCTGGGGAAAGTGTTCCTCAAGCGACTTTAGAAAAGGTGACGATGCAACATACCTATAAAGAAGGCGATGAGTTTATCTTTATGGATATGGAAACTTATGAAGAAGGTAGATTAACTACAACCCAAATTGGCGATCGCGTCAAGTACCTCAAAGATGGTATGGAAGTTAACGTAATTCGCTGGGGTGAACAGGTTCTAGAAGTGGAACTACCTAATTCTGTGGTTTTGGAAATTGTCCAAACAGATCCTGGTGTCAAGGGTGATACGGCTACAGGTGGTACTAAACCCGCAATTCTAGAAACTGGTGCAACTATCATGGTTCCTTTGTTTATTGCCCAAGGGGAACGGATTAAGATTGATACCAGAGAAGATAAGTATTTAGGCAGGGAATAATTTTCCTATTTTTTTAATACCAATTTGGCATAGTGAGGAATACAGCAGGAGTCAGGGGTTAGGAGTTAAGCGTCAGGAGTAAAACCCTGTTGTGGCATAGGTTTAATTCATGTCAATTGAGTTCCTAATCACCTGGAAAGTTGCCATAAAATCCAAAATCTAAAATTGGTGCTAATGATTTCAATCCCTTTTTTAATAGAGGGATTAAATCCCTGCCTTACTTAGAATTTTAATTTAACAGTTAGGTTGAGGTAAAATAATTGTGACATTAGACTTTAATGAAATCCGTCAGCTACTAGTAACTATTGCCCAAACAGATATTGCGGAAGTTACCCTCAAAAATAATGAATTTGAGTTAACAGTTCGGAAAGCTATCAGTTTTAGTAATAATGCCCAAGGAATGGGTAGTGGTGTGGTGAATGCCGGTTTAACCCAGTTGATATCTACACCTTCACCAAGTTCAATTTCTGAGGCAGGTGTAATAAATAAGGTTGTAGATAATTCGGTAGCACAACCTGCTCATTCTTCTTCAGCAATTAATCAAAAATTGGTTGAGGTACAATCACCAATGGTAGGGACTTTTTACCGCGCCCCAGCACCTGGTGAGGCATCGTTTGTAGAAGTAGGCGATCGCGTCAAAGCTGGTCAAAGTGTCTGTATCATTGAAGCCATGAAACTGATGAATGAAATTGAATCCGAAGTCTCTGGACAGGTGATGGAAATTTTAGTTCAAAATGGTGAACCAGTAGAATATGGTCAGCCTTTGATGAGAATTAACCCGGATTAATTGACAATTAACAATTGTCAATTACTAATTACCAATTATTAAAGTGGATAATTTTTCTGAAAACTTTCGCGGGTGAGTGGTTGTTGTAATTCCACACCTTCACCACCTAAAACCTCTAAAGGTTTTCCGTTGACTTCAATGTATACTTGGGCTTGAGGATTTAGGCTAGTGGCAGTATATACGACTTGTCCCACTCGTCCGATCATGGAACTGCTACCGCCACCAGTGGTAAAGTTTTCAGATAAATTAACATGAATATCATTATTTTCCGCTTTAATTCCCAATAATTGAGTACCCTGGGGAATAGTGGTAGAGTCTGTCCCTTCACTTGGACCTGCTAATAAAGTTTGAAATGCTGCTTCTAAAACTTGTTTGGGTTGGGTAGCAGCAACTTTAAAGGGTTGGGGAACTAAATCCAGGCGATTTTCCTTAGATCTGAGCCAATATATACTAGCAGTCTGTTCATTGCCTTGTTGGGTTGTTGATTGCTTGACTGGCTGTTTAATAGTTTGTGAGGAGTTACCAGGTATAGAAGGATTGGGAGTCTGGGCAGAAAACCAGGCTACACCACCACTTACTGCTACTACTGCTGCGGAGATAGCTGCTATTGTACCGGAAGAAATACCGTTAGTTCTTTGTTGGTTATTCATGTATAAAACCTACTGGATTGAGGATGGAAATAGTATTGGTCAGATAAGCAGCCTGTTTATAAAAGTTATATCCCCGGTTCAATTCCTTAGCTTTGATTTGTAGATAAACTGCGATCGCTAGTTTTTACCCTTCTCACTCCAATTGTAGAATTATCTTTTCGAGTCCGTCTGCTTTATCTTTATCTAAATCTTATGGTTTCTTGAACAAATTTTTAAATTAGAATCAAGTAAAATGTGGTAAGCAAATCAGCCAGCAGCAAATATTCAGTTAATTTACGACCTTGTGTAAGTATAGTTAATGATACATAACTTATTTCCTTAATCTATATAATCAAATTCTCAAGGGCGATTTCCAAAAAAACGAACTTACAAATTATACTATAATTAATTATCTAATCCCTTATTTGTGGTTGCTATGGTTGTCACTACTTCGACCCACAAGATTACTTGGGAACTCTTGCCTGAAGATTTTGTTTTGGAAGATGAACCTGTGGATAATGTCAATCAACCCTCTTTAGCTGCGGCACTGACGGAAAGCTTACAGTTAGCGGGGAAACTGCCAGAAACAGCCCTAGCTACGACAAATTATGGCATCTGTGCCGCAGTTAATGAAAAAATTGTCATAAAAGCACCTGATTGGGCTTATATACCTAAAATTACTGTATCTAGAGAGCAAGTACAACGTAGCTATACTCCTCATAAACAGGGTGAAGTTCCCGTTGTGGTGATGGAATTTCTTTCTGACACAAATGGGAGTAAATATTCTAGTAAACGGACTTTTCCCCCTGGTAAATGGTTTTTTTATGAAGAGGTTTTAGAAGTTGCAAATTACCTGATTTTTGCACCTGATACTGGTCTTTTGGAAGTTCATCGGTTACAAAATTCGGGAAAATATCAATTACGTCCCCCTGATGACAATAACCGTTACTGGTTAGGGGAAATGGACTTATTTATTGGTGTGTGGCAAGGAAAGCGCGAAAACCGTGATGGTTATTGGTTACGCTGGTGGGATAAGCAGGGTAATTTGTTATTGTGGGGGTTTGAGTCAGTTGAGAAGGAACGACGAGAAAAGGAGACGGCCTTACAACGGTTAGCTGAGTTAGAGAAACGTTTGCGAGACGCGGGAATTGAGGCTTAATAATTAACCAGAAGAACACGCGACTCGAAAACCACTACCGTGGTTACTACCACCAGCAACTATATAGTTACGATAAGCACAACGGCAGTTGCCAGGATCTTGAAGCCAAGAACCACCGCGTAAAATCCGTTTATGATCGTTACTAGCCCAAGCACTACCATCATTAGGTGCGTCTGTATAGTCTTTATGCCATGAATCTTCGCACCATTCCCACACATTACCGTGCAGATCATATAAACCAAAATCATTAGGGGGAAAATTTCCTACATCTGTAGTTTGTCCATATTTGTTATCGTGATTAACTAAATCTGTAGTAATAGTTTCACCGAAATAAAATGGAGTTGTAGTATTAGCCCTACAGGCATATTCCCATTCAGCTTCACTAGGTAAGCGATACATTTTACCCGTATATTCCCCTAATCTAGCGCAAAATTCCTGGGCATCAAACCATGATACTTTTTCAACTGGCAGATTTGCACCTTGGAAGTGTGAGGGTTTGGGGTTTAAATCTATGTTGATTTTCGGTAAACTGGCTATTCTTTCCCATTGCGCTTGAGTAATAGGGTATTTTCCTATATAAAAAGGTGGAACTGTCACTTGATGTTGAAGTTTTTCGTTTTTATATCCCTCTCCTTCTGGAGAACCCATGAGGAATGTTCCCCCAGAAATAGCTACCATTTCCAAAAATAAATCATTTCCTAAGTTGTCTCTAAAGAGAATGGGTTCTTTTGGGTAAATAATTGTTGTAGAAAAATGATCTGTTGTCAATGCGGATAAAACTTCTGTTGCCGACTGAAAACGATTCATTGGTAAGTCTTGTAGCATCTTATCTAAGACTATTTCTAACTGATTATTGACAGAGATATGTTTTTTCCATACCCACTCCATAATCATTGAATCAAATAGTGGATCAGTACCATCATTTTTTTGTAAACATCCGGTTAATAATCTAATACAAGTTACAGCTAAACTGTAAAGATCACTGTTGGGATAAACTATGCCACGAAACTGTTCTGGTGGTGCATAACCAGGTGTACCTGTAATTGTCCCTAGTCGGCTGAGAACACTACCACCTACTTCTTTAGAAACTCCAAAAACAATTAAAAATAAACGACCATTTTGAGAATTTTTAATAATATTTTCTGGTTTAATATCACTATGAATTACTTTGTTATCATGAACAAATTGTAAAATTGGTAATAAGTCAGTTAATACTTTTTTAACTTCTAATTCGTTGAATTTTCCTTTGCGTTGTAATTCATGCAGTAAATTTTCACCTTCGATAAATTCCTGAATGAGATACAGTCTATCTTCTTGTGAAAAGAATGCGAGTAAATCTGGAATATGCGGATGTTTTCCTAAATCGTTCAGTCTGATTGCTTCTTGTTCAAACAATTCTGTGGCTTTTTTAAAATCGATAATTTTTTGTAAAATATT
>JANMGZ010000512.1:0-2310 GCA_031374905.1 Dolichospermum sp. OTE_70_metabat_362_sub | reverse complement strand
ATCGGTACTTTGAGTGACGACACGAATAGTTTCATTTGTTCCTACAGGATTTTTTGATAATAAAATTCGTACCCGTTTACCATTAATCACTAAATCTTCGGCACGACCAAAAGCAGCTTGAAAATTATTAATTCCATCTCTGATACTAACTTCATCAACGCCTAATTCTTTTGCTGCTGTAGCTGCGGCTAAAGTATTATATTTGTTGTATAAACCAACGAGAATTTGTGACCATTCTTGACTTAATAATGCGGGTTTGCTTTTAGTAAAACCACAACTAGGACAAGTAAAATCCCCCAAATGAGATAAATAAACCCCTTGATAATCTAAAGCATGACCACAGCTAGGACAATAAATAGAATCAACAGCGTGAGGAATAGCTTCTAAATAATTTTCTGGTTCATTTAAACCAAAGAATAACACCTTTTGAAGTAACTGTTGACCCAAATATGATAAAGTCGGATCATCAGCATTGGGAATAACTACAGTTGTTTCTGGTAAAGTAGCGATAACCTTTGTCCACCGCTTACTAATACTATCTACCTCCCCATATCTATCAAGTTGGTCACGGAACAGATTTAAACAGAGAATAATTCGAGGTTGTAGCGGTTTTAAAACCTTGGGGACTATATTTTCATCAACTTCCAAAATTGCATAATCTACATTTAGGTTTCCTAGCAAATTTGCATTGTCTATTAAAGCAGTTGCTAACCCATTTTCGAGATTTGCACCTGTAGAATTATGGGCAACATGAAAACCCTTTCGTTCTAAAATAGTGCATAAAAGTAACGCTGTAGTAGTTTTCCCATTCGTCCCTGCAATCAGAATTATCCCATGCTTAACTTGCTGACTCAATAACTCCAAAATACGGGGTTCTATCCGTCGCGCAATAGAACCTGGTAAGACACTAGCAGCGCCAAGACGCAGTGACCGCACTAAAAACGTGACACTTTTGGCAACTGATACTGCAAAACCTAAACGGAGTTTATCTATAACCTTTATTTTTTTACCCACAGTCATGATTTATAAATAACCTATAATTGCAAAAAGAATGTGAACCTGTAATACAAATTTTATGTGAGGCTGCACAGAATCATGAAATCCATAAATTAATCCGTCTTTATCTGCGTTTATCTGCGTTTATCTGCGGTCAATAATTCTGGAAATTTTATTCTATAGAGTTTCATCTTAATTTGGTATAAGTCCCACTAATTAGAGAAGATAACATCAAAAGGAGTATAGTCTAACTGACAAATAATTTTTTCTCTGAAAATACCATGTAAAGGTTATCTTAAAAAATAGTGTGTGCGGATGATTATTATCCAAACCAGTTAACATCAGTTCAGCACAAACTTAGGAAAAATAGTAGCAAAGACAAGGTTTCTGTTAATGAATAGCATAAAGTGGCTTTTTTTACAATCTCAAATAATTACCAATTGGCGACAGTTGGTGTCTAAATGCTTATTGCTGCTTGTTTGCCTATTCGTAATTAGTATGCAGCCAGCAATAGCGGGTATTAAAGACGACCGATATGATGGCAATATTTTTGTGATTTATGCTGGTAATGGTTCTCTAGTTCCTTCTAAAGAAACACTAGCGCAGACATTAGCAGAACATAAAGTAGCGATAGTGACATTTTACACTGATGATAGTAGCGATTGCAAAAAATATGCCCCGGTTGTTTCCGAAATGCAAGCATTTTATGGTCGCGCCGCAGAAATTATTCCTATCAGCGTTGATACTATTTTAGCTAACAAAACCTATGAACCCACAGAACCAGGATATTATTATGAGGGAAGTGTTCCTCAAGTTGTAGTTTTTGATCAATCAGGTAAGGTGGTTTTAAATAAAAAAGGTCAAGTTCCTTTTGAGAAAATAGATGACAAGTTAAGAGAAATATTTGACTTATTACCGCGCACTGAGTCAGTCGAATTAAAACGACGTTCACCGAAAGAATTCAGTAGTCAGTTAGAAGATCAATAAGTAGCTTGGCATTAAAAATTGTCGTTATGGCAAGGCAAGAGGCAAAAGGCAAAAGGCAAGAGTGAAGAAGTTTTGGGGGATTTTACTTTTCTTTCCACATTTTGGTTTTTCTCAGCCCACCTACTTAGCACTTGAATGAGATACATCTTAGTCCCCTCCTCGCTTGCGGGGAGGGGGTTGGGGGCAGGCAGGGCTGTTTCATTCCCTAAACCAGGTAAAATTGCAAGGGTGGATGAGGAGAAAAATCATGAGTGCTGGTCTAATTGAACAATTGAAGCAGGTGGAAGATTTTAGAACAAAGGATGGACGAAGACATCCACTGTGGCT
>JANMGZ010000504.1:0-4738 GCA_031374905.1 Dolichospermum sp. OTE_70_metabat_362_sub | reverse complement strand
AATATTTTCTGGTTCATCCTCTGCATATAAACTGATTACTTCTTTAAGATTCTCTAATACTTCTTCAATGGTTTCTCCTTGAGTGTAACAGCCATGAAAAATTGGTACTTCAGCCCAATAACCGCCTTCTTCGGCTGTATGGATTATTGCTTTAATTTTCATAAGGTTGGATTTTCCTGATCATACGAGTGTGGTTACTTAATATTAAGTATATACAAAAATATATTTTACGTCCAAAACCAATTTGATTTTATTTGAACTAAAGTATTAAATTACCATATATAATGCAACAATTTACATTATATTTAAAGCAAGAATTAACTAAGAAATCAACCAATTTTCTAACTGTAAATCTTTGACTCTAGTTAAATCAGAATCGTGAGAAACTAAAACTAAATTATGAATAATAGCAGTAGCAGCTATCAAAATATCTGCATCCTGAATAATTTTACCTCTATTTGTTAAATCAGCATGAATTTCCGATGCTTTTTCAAAAATTCTCAGATCATCTAAAAACAAAATAGGATAATCTTGACAAAATTGTTGAAACCAAGCTAGTTTTTTAGTAGCATTACTTCTTAAAAGTCCTCTTTGAACTTCATAATAAGTTATGCCACTAATACCGATAAATTCACCTTGACGACGTATTTCTGTAATTTTCAATGCCACTTCAATATTCTGTTTTAGTGAGGCTGAAACAATATTTGTATCTAGTAAATAACCCATTTAACCCCCACGTTTTACAGATTCATCAAAAATTTGCATTTGCTCTGGAGTCAAATCATTTAACATTCCTGAAACTAAATGTAAAGATAAAATACTTTTAATCCGTTTCCTTAATTCCCCCTGAGAGATATTATTAACATCAGGGACAGCAATAGGATCAAAATTACGATTAATTACTTCAATCATTTTCTCTCTATCTAAATTTTCTTGATAAAGAGGATTATTATCAATTAAAGTTTTGACAATTTCGGGTAATTTTTGATAATTAGATTGATGATTAATAATTTGAGTCATAGTTAAACCTCCTCAAAATAATATCGTTGTTGAACAAGCTAAACCCTATTATAACAGCTACAATATCCCCGCAAAGGTATGAATCAACAAAAAAACAGCCGCCCCCTTACGGAAGCGGCCATTATTTAAAAGTAGGAAAAGATTCTAGTAGTCGTAATCTCCGCCACCCATACCACCAGCACCAGCAGGAGCGCCATCTTTAGGTTCGGGCTTGTCAACAATAATACATTCAGTTGTCAACACCATACCAGCGATAGAAGCAGCGTTTTGCAGAGCAGAACGAGTTACTTTAGCGGGATCAACAATTCCAGCTTCCAACATATCAACGAATTCGTTGGTAGAAGCATTGAAGCCAATGTTGAAATCCTTCTCTTTCACTCTTTCAGCAATAACCGCGCCGTTTTGACCAGCGTTTTCCGCAATTCTCTTCAGAGGAGCAGGTAAAGCCCGAACGACGATTAAAGCACCAGTCAATTCTTCATCTTTGAGGTTGCTGTGCGCCCAAGCTTCCAACACGGGAGCAAGGTGAGCCAAGGTTGTACCACCACCGGGAACAATACCTTCTTCTACAGCAGCCTTGGTAGCGTTGATAGCATCTTCCAAGCGCAGTTTCTTGTCTTTCATTTCGGTTTCGGTTGCTGCACCAACTTTAACTACAGCTACACCACCGGACAATTTAGCCAAACGCTCTTGCAGTTTTTCTTTGTCGTAAGAAGATTCGGTTTCTTCCATTTGACGACGGATTTGTTCGCAACGACCCTTCACACCAGCTTCATTACCTTCTGCAACAATGGTGGTGCTGTCTTTGGTAATGGTGATGCGCCGAGCTTTACCTAAGCTTTCTAGCTTGGTGGTGTCTAGTTTCAAACCAGCATCTTCGGTGATTACTTGACCACCGGTGAGAACTGCGATATCGTCTAGCATGGCTTTACGGCGATCGCCAAAACCAGGAGCTTTCACAGCAGCCACGTTAAGAACACCGCGTAAACGGTTAACAACCAAAGTTGCTAAAGCCTCTTTTTCGATGTCTTCAGCAATAATTACCAAAGGACGACCGGAACGAGCTACTTGTTCGAGGACAGGAACTAAATCTTGGACTAACGCAATTTTCTTGTCAGTTAACAAGATGTAAGGCTCATCAAAAACGGTTTCCATCCGTTCTGCATCGGTAGCGAAGTAAGGGGAAATATAGCCCTTATCAAAACGCATCCCTTCGGTGATTTCCAATTCGGTGGTCATAGACTTCCCTTCTTCTAGGGAAATTACGCCTTCTTTGCCCACCTTGTCCATAGCTTGAGCAATCATGCTACCGACTTCTTCGTCGTTACCAGCAGAAATTGCCGCAACTTGAGCGATCGCTTTAGAATCTTCTACAGGGCGAGCGTGTTCAGCGATTTTTTCGACTAAAAACGCAGATGCTTTATCAATACCGCGTTTCAATAAAATTGCATTAGCCCCGGCTGCAACGTTCCGCAAGCCTTCTTTAACAATAGCATGAGCCAAAACGGTAGCTGTGGTTGTACCATCACCCGCAGCGTCATTAGTTTTGGAAGCAGCTTGACGAATTAGAGCTACACCAGTATTTTCGATGTGGTCTTCTAATTCAATTTCTTTAGCGATGGTGACACCATCATTAACGATTTGTGGTGCGCCGAATTTCTTTTCTAAAACTACGTTACGACCTTTTGGACCAAGGGTAACAGCTACAGCTTCAGCGAGAATATCAATACCACGCTCTAGAGCGCGACGGGCGTTTTCGTTGTAAATAATGCGCTTTGCCATAATAAGTCTAAATTCCGGTAGTAAATTAAATTTTTCTGATTGTCTAGAAATTGGTGAGTGGTGAACAGGTAATTAGGAAAAATCCTTACCCATCACCCATGCCCAATTAGCTAACGATTGCTAAAATGTCTTTTTCAGAAAGCAATACATATTCTTCTGTAGCCAGCTTGATGTCAGTGCCAGCGTACTTGGAGTACAACACTTTATCGCCAACATTAATGTCCATTGTTTGACGAGTACCATCGTCATTCCGCTTGCCAGGTCCAACAGCGGCGATTTCGCCAACTTGGGGTTTTTCCTGAGCATTATCGGGTAAAAACAAACCGCCTGCGGTTTTTTCTTGGGGGGCGCTCACTTTGATGAAAACGCGATCGCCCAGGGGCTTAACGGTGGAAACGCTTAAAGATACGGCTGCCATACAAAATTTTTTCTAAATTAGAAATTAGCACTCTCGACTCATGACTGCTAATTTAGCGAAAGATGGGACATAATAGCAATCATGGCTTGTGTACGGGTTTCCGAACTAAGATTAGGGTGGCGATACTGTAAGTGCAAATATCCAATTATTTTAGTTGTCAGGGTCTGTTGCGTAAGTAATGAATATGTTGATATGGAGAACTTTATTTGCAAACTTGGGAAATTGTTATAGAACTGTAATCAGGGATCTACTCAATGGGTAACAGCACAGTGATCCACAAACAGCTATCCCTTCCCTAAAACTACCAAGGAACTAGGGACTGGGGACTAAGGATTGGAGACTGGGAATTGGGAGAATTATCAATTGTCAATTGCCAATTACCAATCTGTTACAAATCAGCTAGTCTAGAACTTGGGAATGCTATTAACAAGAGATAGGGAAGGCATCATCCCATCAGTTAAAAAACGGTTATTCCATAGATACACTCACAACCCAAGCCAAAAACTTGCGTGTTTGTTGTTCTAGAACGATAATGGTAGTCTACCTAGATGGGGTCTGGTATCGCCAATTAAATCCAGAAGTCATGACAGTAGGTCATCCAAGACCAGTAAATTGGCAATTAGTATGGTGAAAAAATTTGCATTTTTAACCCATGCTTTGCCAAAAATTTCCCCGGTTGATTTTGAACCTCTGATAGAGGCTTTACATCCGAAGGATAAGTAGAGCAGCAGTATGCCAATGAAAGCGCGGGTGAGTTTTGAGCTAGGGTCATCTTGAAAAAAATACCGACTTGTGATTCACAAGGACGATAATTTAATCAGGGCTTTTTAGCCTGCACCTTTCAAACGGATCTATAATAGCGCATTATAAAGACTACTGCTATACGTATCCTTACTAGACTTTTTCCATTCACCTGCAAGTCTGTTGAAAGTGACTACCACTTTTAAGACTTCGGGAGGGGTAAAGTAAGTTAAGTGGGAAAAAAGACAACATCCTAAGTCATCCACCATACAGGATAACTATATCAATACCTTAATGGATCGAAGCGCAAGAAGTGCCACAGTTATGAAAGAACCCAGCATGAAAGACCACAAACGACTTCTACTTATTGATGATGACCCTAACCTCATCTTGCTGGTGAAGGATTACTTAGAGTTCCGAGGCTATGAAGTGATCACGTCCGCAAATGGAAGAGAAGCTCTGGATCTTCTAGAAACCGAAGTTCCAGATATGATCATCTGTGACGTGATGATGCCGGAAATGGACGGATACACTTTTGTTGAACAAGTGCGACAAACTGAACGCACTAGTTGGATTCCCGTTCTTTTCCTCTCAGCTAAAGGTCAAAGTGCAGACCGAGTTAAGGGTTTAAACAAAGGTGCTGACGTATATATGGTCAAGCCCTTTGAACCTGAAGAACTCGTAGCACAAGTAGAATCCTCACTGAAGCAAACTGTGCGTTGGAAAGAACATCAAACGAAAGGCGGCGATAACGGTTCTCGTATCCAAGTTCCTTTT
>JANMGZ010000468.1:0-2990 GCA_031374905.1 Dolichospermum sp. OTE_70_metabat_362_sub | reverse complement strand
TAAGATTATCTGAAGTAAAATTTAAAGTATCTTTAATAGTTTCTATCGTGAAAGATGATTTGCTACTACAGTAAGGTATCATTTTTAGGTGTAAAAACTCCATTGCACCAGCAAATCCTGAAGCGTAAATAAATACATTGTCTTTCCGATCCCAAGCTTTACCGTATTTTTCTCTAATTGCTATCATAAAATTCATGATGATCCGCTTTTGTATTTCGAGTTCAAATATACTTATCTGTTCAAAACGTCCCTTTTCTTCTACTAAAGGCTTAATAGACGTGATAGCCGTTGATAATGCAATTCCTCCTTTACGTTTTGCTGCACCGGGAAATTTAATTTGATCATAAAAAGGAGAATCTTCCATTTCATTTAGATGAATTGCTATATCTCTAGCTCTTAGTGCGGCAGGATCTATAACTGATTCACTGGCAATACCATATAAATCAAAGACTAAACTAGGCGGTACAGTTTTTTGTTCAGTGTTAATTGCTAGAAATATATCTGCACATTCCTTAGTAGTCAAATGCTCATATATAGCTACAGGAATTTCTAACCTACTTATATCTGTACACTCATTAATAGCACTTTTAATACCTGCAAGCCTATGCTGTCCGTCTATAATTTGGGCTGAACGTGATACATCAGAAAAAGAGATAGTTTGATTTTGCTTTTGTAATGTATTTTTATCGCTCACCCAGTTAAGAATTATCGCTCCTGGATAATCGCCTCCTTCTAAAGTAAAATCTTTAATACTTTCAATTCTTTTAGGATTAAGTAAGCGTTGTACCGCACCAGGTTCATCATCCTTTCCACGTACAGATGCGTAACTAATATTAACCAGTATACCTGCTGGCAATTTAGTTAATATGAATTTTCTATTTATCTGGGTAATTTCCAAATATGGAAAACTTGTTAATTCCATGTCTGACTGTAATTGTATATATGAACAACCTATTCTACTTTACACCTAATTCAACGGATATTCAGAATTAAGGACAAACCAATTACCAATCACCCATTACCTATTCCTTTAGGTACAACTAGGACTTTATCAACCCGATTTCCATCCATATCCATAACTTCAAACCGCATACCATCCCATTCAAAATGATCGGCGGCTGCGGGAATCCGTCCTAAATGGGTGATAACAAAACCACCTAATGTTTGATAATTTCCTCTTTCTTCCGTATCTAATTCTTCGAGATCAAAAAGTTCTAAAAACTCTTCTATTCCTAACATTCCATCTACTAACCAAGAACCATCTTCCCGTTGTACAGCTTGGGGTTCTTCTTGTCCTGGTCCTGCGGGAACATCACCGACGATTTCACTCATGATGTCATTGAGAGTGACTAATCCTTGAATTACGCCATATTCATCGACGACTAAAGCCATGTGTGTGACGGTTTGTTTGAATAGTTCCAAAACTTTCAAACCGCGGGTACTTTCAGGGACAAATACGGGTTGACGTAATCCTATAGTTAAGTCTAAGGGTTCGTTGCGTAAACTTCTAGCTAATAAATCTGTAACGGGAATAATCCCCAGGACGTGATCTAATCCTTCTTGACAAACAGGATAGCGAGAATAGCCGCTTTCCACCATTTTGTGGCGGTTTTCTTCGGGAGAGTCGTCTAAGTCTAACCAAACTATATCAGGACGGGGTGTCATGAAAGAGGTGACGGTGCGATCGCCTAACCGGAAAACTCTCTCCACCATATCCTGTTCGGCTTCTTCAAATGTTCCCGCTTCCGTTCCTTGTTCTATGAGAATTTTAATTTCTTCTTCCGTGACTTGGGGTTCAGTTGAAGGTGTAATTCCCAATATTCGCAATACTAAATCTGTAGATGCACTCAAAAGATAAACCACTGGTGAGGCTATTCTTGCTAAAGCCCGCATGGGTATGGCTACTAAAGCAGCAATTTTTTCGGGGTTATTTAAAGCCAGACGTTTGGGGACGAGTTCACCGACAATGAGGGAAAAGTAAGTAATTAGTAAGACTACTATGCTAAATGCGATCGCATTACTATAATTAGCTAAAGCTGGAACTAGTTTGACATACTCTTCTAGTCTTTTAGCAATGGTAGCACCGCCGAAAACACCATTGAGGATATTAATGAGTGTAATCCCCACCTGAACAATAGACAAAAAATGGTTGGGAGATTCTGCGAGTTTTAATGCAGCCTTGGCGTTGATATCTCCTTGATTGGCTGATTGCTGTAGTCTAACTTTCCGGGCTGAAACTACGGCCATTTCCGACATGGAAAATACACCGTTGGCAAAAATTAGCACCAAAATCGTTAAAATTTCAAACGTGAAGGAAGACATTTTTAAAATTGCTGGTATAAAGAGTAAAATTATACAGAGATGACAAGTCCGGTTTATTTAGACGTTTTATCAGTATCCATTATTTTAGGTAATTCTCTAAATAATTTGACTATACACAAAGTAGTAGCTATATTTCTTCTGTCTATTAGTGGTTCAGTTTTATTCTTTTCCATTCATCCTCTAGACTGCGATTAAAACTTTTAAAATAGTTAACATAAACTGCTTTTAGATTTTAACATCAGCAGGGACTTCCTTTTTTAGCGTAAAAGATTTGAAATATATGGCCTTTTCTTCTATTGTGCGTGCTTTGGCGCGATCGCCTCTTACCGCAGAACTCATTACCAAACTCAACAAACAACAGGAATTGCGGTTAAATGGCATTTCTCGTCTCCCCAAAGGACTGGTAGCTTCAGCATTAGCAAATTATGAAGATCAGGATTTGTGTGTCATCTGTGCCACTCTAGAAGAAGCTGGCCGGGTTTTCGCCCAAATGGAAGCAATGGGATGGAAAACTGTGCATTTTTACCCCACTTCCGAAGCTTCTCCCTATGAACCCTTTGACCCAGAAAATGAATTGAGTTGGGGTCAAATGCAGGTTTTAGCTGATTTGGTGAATGGTCAGTTGCAAAAGCAAAAAACGGCTATTATTGCTACTGTGGGGGCGTTAC
>JANMGZ010000429.1:0-6497 GCA_031374905.1 Dolichospermum sp. OTE_70_metabat_362_sub | reverse complement strand
AGGCTTTTTAGAGAACACTATTAAGAAATATTTTTAATAAGTCGCGCAAAATTTCCAAACCATATTCCGCAGAAGCGTAGAGTAAAAAAAATAATTATCCCCCAAAGCTATTATGGGTAAGGCTTTCTAAGATTTTAGTTCAAATGAACTGCAAAATGCTTATTAAGAATTTATTTTATTTATTGAGAACATTTTTAGAGAAAAGTTTGTACAACCCTGAATCCTTCGTGATAATTATTCAGAAGTAGATCTGATCTGCGAAATGTGGGCTTAAACCTATAGTTGCGATTATTAGGCAAAAAGTGCAATCGCTTTGAGGTTGATATAAAATATAAAAAACCATGAGTTGGTTAGTTTCAAACCGATTAAAAGGATAGCTCTTAGTTAAACTACGGTGTAACTGCTGATGATTGATTATTTCACCCCAAAAGTGCGAGGATTGATCACAGAAATATCTTGAATCCTAGTAACATGATTGTATTTTATCCAAAAATGCCAATATAGTTTTGTAGTTTTGAAAAGATAACTTTGGGAAGCACTTCGTATTTGTTAGCTTTTCGCCTACTGTTAATTAACCCTTGCGCCTAATAAATGTTTGCTGCGTCAAATCAACTGCTATGGTCTATGATAGGCTTGCTCCTAACAATGGGTGGTACTTTCCTAGAAGCCTATGGTATTACCTCACCTTGGAACTGGAGTCAGCACGGAATTCAAACCCTTTCATTAGGTGTCAGCTATCAAATTGGTGCAGTGCTACTAGTAGGTTGCTTAGGCGGTCAAAATGCTGGGGCGCTCTCGCAAATTGCCTATTTAGTCATGGGATTAACCTTATTACCCGTATTTGCCGAAGGAGGCGGTATCGGTTATGTTAAACTATCGCAGTTTGGATATTTGTTGGGTTTTATTCCCGGAGCATGGATTTGTGGTTATTTAGCCTTTAAAGCGAGACCTCGGTTAGAAACTCTGGCTTTTAGTTGTTTTTGTGGTTTGTTCACTGTTCACGTCTGCGGTATTGCTTATTTAATTATCAGTTATATTTTGCCTTGGAAAGGAACAGAAAATTTATCTCTAATTCAAGCTATTCTTAAATACTCCTGCTTTGCACTACCAGGGCAACTAGTAGTTGTTTGTGCTGTCACTATAGTAGCTTATGTGCTACGACATATAATGTTTTATTAGTCATTGGTCAAATGAATAATTGACAATTGACAATGAAGAATTATTAATTATATCGATCATGCGTATAAAAAATCGCTTCTTCTGGATTGCTGCTTTGATAGCATTTTTATTAGACCAACTGACAAAATACTGGGTAGTGCAAACCTTCAAATTGGGACAAACACTGCCCTTACTACAGGGGATATTTCATTTTACCTATGTTACTAATACAGGTGCAGCTTTTAGTTTGTTAAGTGGCAAAGTAGAGTGGTTACGCTGGCTATCTTTAGGTGTAACTTTAATATTAATGATCATTGCATTGTCGGGACCATTGTTAAGTTTTTGGGAGCAATTGGGTTATGGTTTGATTTTAGGTGGAGCAATGGGCAATGGTATTGATAGATTTGCATTAGGATATGTCGTTGACTTTCTCGATTTTCGGTTAATTAATTTTGCCGTATTCAATATGGCTGATTCTTTTATTAGTATTGGCATTGTCTGTCTGTTAATTGCCTCATGGCAAAAAACACCAAGTAATTAAAATTTTTTATGAGTTCCCCCCAACCTCCTCAAAAGCCAAAAACTCTACTTGGTCAAGTGACTCAAGCAGTAAATACTATTCAAGCTAGAGTTGATTTTTCTAAGCTGTCGCTTAAACCTAATGCCAAAGTCCCAGAATTATTAGTGCATGATGCAGGGACAAATCAATCGTCAGAATATCCGCTATTAGGCGATCGCTATATTCTTGGACGGAGTTCAAAATCCTGTGATATCGTCGTCCGCAATCAAGTTGTCAGTCAAATTCATCTCTCACTGTCGCGGGATTCCACCCAAAACACCCCCATTTTTACCATCAAGGATGAAAACTCCACCAACGGTATTTATCTGGGTAAAAGGCGGATAAATACCCTAGAACTACGTCATGGAGATGTCATTACCTTGGGTCCACCAGAACTAGCCGCTTCCGTGCGACTGGAATACATAGACCCACCAGCCTGGTATGTGAAAGCTGCCACCAGAACAGCTTATGGTATCGGCGGTGTCACGGCTCTGATTGCCTTGTCCATAGGTGTGGAATGGCTGAAATTTAGGGTTAGACCCTTACCTACAGCTACTAAAGCCCCTGTGGTTGTCTATGCCCGTGATGGCTCAACCCCACTGCGTGAACCGCGAAATATCGCTCACGTAGACCTGAAAAAGTTATCAGACTTTGGACCATATTTAGCTTCTGCTGTCGTAGCTTCCGAGGATAGTCGTTATTATTGGCACTTTGGGGTAGATCCCTTGGGTGTGTTGCGAGCCGTACTGATTAACAGTCGGAGCGGTGATGTCCAACAAGGTGCAAGTACAGTTACCCAACAAGTAGCTCGGAGTTTATTCCGTGAATATGTGGGTAGTCAAGATTCTTTAGGACGGAAAGTCAAAGAAGCTGTCGTCTCCCTCAAGTTAGAAACGTTTTACAGCAAAGATGATATTTTACTAACTTATTTAAATCGGGTATTTTTGGGTGCAGATACTTCCGGTTTTGAAGATGCAGCTAAATATTATTTCAACAAATCAGCCAAAGAATTAACTCTGGCCGAAGCAGCAACCTTAGTCGGGATTTTACCTGCACCCAATGCCTTTGATTTTTGTGGCAGTGGTCCGCGCAAACTCGGTGCAGCCGATTACCGGAATCGAGTCATTAAACGACTGCTGGAAATGGGCAAAATCACCCAAGAGGAAGCCAACCGCGCCCGCCGTTCTACCGTCCAAGTTAGCCCCAAAGTCTGCGAAAGGCAAGCCAAAACCATTGCTCCCTATTTTTATGATTACGTCTTTCAAGAACTGACATCAAGACTAGGGCCAGAAGCGGCAAGAGAAGGTAATTATATAATTGAAACCCAACTAGATCCAGCTATCCAAGCCAAAGCTGAAACAGAGTTAAAAAATTCCATCACTAAAGCCGGCTCGAATTTTGGGTTTTCTCAAGGGGGGATGGTGACTCTTGACTCAAAAACCGGGAGTATTGTGGCTATGGTAGGGGGGACTGATTACAGAAAAAGCCAGTTTAATCGTACCGTTCACGCCCAACGACAACCAGGTTCTACTTTTAAAATTTTTGCTTATACTGCGGCCCTTGAAAAAGGCATTTCCTCATACAGAAGTTATTCATGCAGTTCTTTAACTTGGCAAGGTTTTACCTATAAACCCTGTCGGGCTGGTGCTGGTGGTAGTTTAGATATAGCAACTGGGTTGGCACTTTCAGAAAACCCGATTGCCTTGCGGGTAGCAAAGGAAATTGGTTTGAATAAAGTAGTTGATATGGCCCAGCGTTTGGGGGTTAAATCTCATCTTGAAGAAGTACCTGGCTTGGTATTAGGTCAGAGTGTAGTTAATGTTTTAGAAATGACCGGGGCTTTTGGGGCAATTGGCAATCGTGGGGTATGGAATCCTCCCCATGCCATTAGTAGAATTCTGGATAGTAGTGATTGTAAGGATCTCAAAGATTTACAAACCTGTCGTGTCATTTACTCCTTCGATAAAGATCAAGATGGTAACAAACAAGTTATCAAAAAAGAAGTTGCCAATCAAATGACTACTTTGATGCGAGGAGTAATTACTAATGGTACAGGTCGTAGTGCAGCGATTGGTTTAGGGGAAGCAGGGAAAACTGGGACAACGAATAATAATGTTGATCTTTGGTTTATTGGTTTTATTCCTAGTCGCAAACTTGTCACCGGCATTTGGCTAGGAAATGATAATAATTCCCCCACATCTGGCAGCAGCGCCCAAGCTGCACAGCTTTGGGGTAATTATATGGGGAAAATTGCTAAGTAGGGTTTTGTTGAAAAAGTTATTTATGAGGACGGGGAATAGATAACTGTCAACAAATCTTAATATATTTTCCTAATCAAAGTAGGATTGGTATATTTAGTGTAAAAATATTTCTACCGAAAATAAGCTGGAAAACAAAAATTATGACTATGTATCCTTACCTCAAAAGTGTATTTGCTCATCCTGTATTAAAGGTAATTAGCGGGTTGAATAACTTCAATGCTGCTAGTGTCGCTGCAACTATAAAAGCGGCTGATTTGGGTGGTGCTACGTTTGTAGATATTGCTGCTGATGCGAATTTGGTGAAATTGGCTAAACAATTGACCAAATTACCTATTTGTGTATCTGCGGTTGAACCCGAAAAATTTGTCACTGCTGTGGCTGCTGGTGCTGATTTGATTGAAATTGGTAATTTCGATTCTTTCTATGCTCAAGGACGCAAATTTGAAGCTGCTGAAGTTTTGGAACTAACTTACCAAACCCGTGCCTTGCTGCCAGAAATTACCCTGTCTGTGACTGTTCCTCATATTCTTACCTTAGACCAACAGGTACAACTAGCGGAAGATTTGGTGAAAGCTGGTGCGGATATTATTCAAACTGAAGGTGGTACTAGCAGCAATCCTATTCATCCCGGTACTTTGGGTTTAATTGAAAAAGCTGCTCCTACATTAGCTGCGGCTTATGAAATTGCTCGTGCGGTTTCTGTGCCTGTACTCTGTGCTTCTGGTATTTCTAGTGTTACTGCACCAATGGCGATCGCATCCGGTGCAGCTGGTGTTGGTGTTGGTTCAGCTATCAATCAACTCAACAGCGAAATCGCCATGATTGCTGCTGTACGTAGTTTGGTAGAAGCTTTAGCTACAGCAAATAGTCGGATATTTGCGTAAGAAGTAGGAGTCACTGAGTCAGGAGTTAGGAGTCAGGAGTCAGGAGTTCATGAGAAAGAAGAAAGAAATTTTTCCCCCTGCACCCTGCACCTCTCTCCCCCAGTCAAGATAAACAATTTTTCAAAGCATCAATGACTTTATCTTGTTGTTCTTGATCCAATTCGGGGAACATGGGTAAAGATAAAACCTCATGACAAGCTTGTTCTGCTACTGGCAATTGTCCTGCTTGATAACCTAAATTTTTATACACTGGCTGCAAATGTAAGGGTAAGGGATAGTAAATCATGGAATTAACACCCTGTTCCTGCATTTGATTTTTTACCCAATCTCGATATTTACCACTTGCACCATTGCGTCTTTCTCCAGATACGCGAATAGTGTATTGATTCCAGACACCAACTCCTCCAGGAAATTCTTGGGGGGCAATAATACCAGAAAGTGAACTGAGGTGTTGGTAATAATAATCAGCAATTTGCTTGCGTCTATTATTCCAAGAATCCAGATAGCGCAATTTAATTTGCAGAATTACGGCTTGAATAGCATCTAAGCGACTATTGACACCAATTTCTTCATGAATATATCTAGTTTTACTACCATGTTCTCGTAAAACTCTTAATTGAGTAGCGATCGCCGGATCATTTGTGGTAATTGCTCCACCATCACCACAACCACCAAGATTTTTGGTAGGGTAGAAACTAAAACAACCAATATGGCCAATACTTCCGACTTTTTGATTTTCCCAACTGGCGCCAGTAGCTTGAGCGCAATCTTCAATTACTGCTAAATTCTTAAACTTCGCAATCTCCATTAATCCTGTCATTTCCACAGGAAGTCCAAATAAATGGACTGGGATAATTGCTTTAGTTTTTGGTGTTATCGCTGCTGCTACTTTTTCTACATCTAAATTGAAAGTAGTTGCATCAATATCTACAAATACTGGTATTGCCCCTACCGCACTAATAACTTCTGTCGTCGCAAAAAAAGTAAATGGTGTGGTAATAACTTCATCACCTGCACCAATTCCTAAAGCGCGTAATGCTAAAAATAGAGCATCAGTACCAGAGTTACAAGCTACACATTCGCTGACACCATGATAAGCTGCAAACTGTTGTTCAAAATCTGTAATTGCTGGACCACCAATATAACGCCCGGAAGCCAGAACTGCTAAAACAGCAGCACTTACTTCAGTTTCAATGCTGGCATATTGTTGTTTAATATCAAAGGCGGGAATCGAATTTACACTTTTAACCATGAGTTTTTATTTTATTTGTAAAGGAGTCAGGACCCAAGAAGAAGGAATCAGGAAGAAGGAAGAACATTTTTCTCTTTTCTGTTCTCTGGCCTGCTATATCAAGTATTCTGTATTCTGAATCCTTACGTAAAGTTTTCAATTGTTCAAGAGGTAGACAAACTATGCCAGAGCTAATCAAATTGGATATCGTAGATTTGGCTTTAGCTATTGGCTTAATGGCGATCGCCATTGGTATATCGGCGTGGGAGCAATTAGGACTAGAATTAAATTTAAGCGTAGCTACTGGTAGAACTATCCTCCAACTACTGGTATTAGGATACGTTTTTGACTTCATTTTTGCTGTTAACAATGTTTGGGCAGTAGTGGGGATTCTAGCAATAATT